>CAMRBQ010000065.1 GCA_947040495.1 uncultured Spirochaetia bacterium | reverse complement strand
TATAATTCCAAGTATTGCCAACTCGAACATAAGTGAGGTCGCTTACAAGCACTTCTAAATCTTTCCTGTTATCAAAATTTTATTTTTTCATCTTGACAAAATATTTAATTTTGCTATAATACTCAATATACCTAACGATAGGTAGAATTTACTACATTAGAGAGGCATTTAAAACTATGAAAAAAAATATTTTATCACAAGAATTTGATAAACATTCACTTATTAAATATGCACTACCAACTATTATTATGATGGTCTTTATGTCTACTTATTCAGTCGTTGATGGTGTATTTGTCGCAAGATTTATAAATGAAGATGCACTGTCTGCTGTAAATATAGTTTACCCTATTATAAATTTTGTAACTGCTTTAGCATTAATGCTTGCAACTGGTGCTAATGCAATAATAGCTAGGCTTATGGGTGAAAGAAAGAATAAAGAAGCCAAAGAATTTTTAACTGTAATTTATATTATAGGTATTATATTTGGAATTATTCTAAGTATTATTATACTACTATTTTCAAAGACAATATTAAATCTACTTGGAACAAATGATATTTTATATGCATATGCAAATGATTATTTAGTATCTCTTAGTCTATTCTTTACAATGTTATTTTTACAAATTTTCACACAATTATTTTTTGTAGCAGCTGGAAAACCTTCATTAGGTTTTATATCTTGCCTATTGGGTGGTATTGCTAATATCATACTCGATTATGTTTTTATTGTTGTTTTTGATTTAGGTATTAGAGGTGCTGGTCTTGCAACAGGTGTTGGATTTACAATTCCCGGATTAATTGGAATTTTATATTTTTCATTCAATAAAAAATCAACACTTCATTTTACAAAACCAAAATTAGATATGAAAAAATTAATACAAAGTTTATATAATGGTATGTCTGAATTTGTAGGAAATATTTCGACTGCAATCACAACTTTATGTTTCAATATTATATTATTAAAGATTGCAGGTATTGCGGGTATAGCTTCTATTAGTGTTATTTTATATATACAAATGATACAAACTGCTATTTATATTGGATTTTCTATTGGAGTATCACCTATCATAAGTTATAAATTTGGAGAACAAAATTATTGGCAACTTAAAAAAATAATTAAAATTAGCTTCATATTTATAGGGATTATATCACTTGTAACAATTTTACTATCAGTTATTTTTGCGGATAAAGCGGTATCAATATTTATTTCATCAGAAAGTAAAACATTTGCGATGGCAAAAAAAGGTTTAATAATCTTTTCATTAGCCTATGCTTTTATGGGGTTTAATATATTTACATCTGCCATGTTTACAGCACTTTCAAATGGTAAAGTTTCTGCTATTTTATCTATCAGTCGTTCACTTGTATTTGTTCTTGCATCCCTTTTAATCTTACCACATATTTTAGGTATAAATGGTGTTTGGCTTGCAATACCTTTGGCGGAATTACTTGCTATATTTTTAGCAATAAAATTTTATAAAAAAAATAAAATAGTATATAATTATTAAGAAGGTATAAAATGTCTGACACAAAAAACAAAATTATTGACACCATGTATAAACTTATCGCACAAAAAGGCTATGACAAAACTTCAATTGGACAAATTGCAGAAGAGATTTCAATTAAAAAACCTTCTATCTATTATTATTTCAAAAATAAAGAAGAGATTTTACTAGAAATGATAGATAAATTTTATACCCCAAATTTAGGAAATAACCTACTAGAGTTAAAGTCTATAGAAGATACTATTGAATATAAAAATTATCTTTTAAATTATGGTTATAATTTTATAGATTATTATCAAAATGACCTAGAGCTTAGAAAGGTGTGTGCTGAAGTAAATATACAAAGTAATCGTATCGAAGCTGTAAATCAAAAGTTTTTTGAATGTGATAAAAAATATGAAGATACTGTAAAATATATTTTTGAACATGGTATAAAAATCAATGCATTCAAAAAAGATTTTAATCTAGAAATTGCGAAACAAATGTTTATTGTATATATACAAGGATTAGACAATGCGATTGTTTATGGGATGGACATTGATTGCAAAGCAGTATGGAAAAAATTTATAGAAAATTACTTTATATAAAAATATAATCTAATTGTAGCATTAACTAGATTTATACTTTAAAAAATAAATAATGCTAAACGCTATATGTATAAAAATCAAACGTCTAGCATTACCTATATTATAATAAAATTAAAACTTTATTTGGCTAATGGTAAAACCTTATCTTTAAAAAACTCATCTACAGTTTCCATAGATAAAGAAATTAAATTATCATCTAATTTTGTACTAACACCCTTAACACAATTATTCAAACAAAATATACTTGATATATCCACTTTATCAGAAATTTTATGTTCATCAGCAAGTTCTTGAAGTCTACTTATTATATGGTAAGAACCTTTCAAATAACATGCTGTTCCAACACATATTTGTATTCTAGTCATATTTATTCTCCTTAAAAATTTATTTTAATAATACTCTTATAACAATACATTTTTTATTCACTAGGTAATTTACGCTCTGGACAATGCAAGAGCTCATGAACTTTACCTTTAAGAATACCACCATATATACTAACCATAATAAGGTTTTCTTCAGGTCTCCTTATTTGACAACTCTGGTCTACATTATATATACCTTTAGAGCGACCTTTTTTGATATTGGGGTCTGTAGAATAAGGCTGCCCTGCCCCACCAATACAACCAGAACGGCAAGCCATAACCTCAACAAAATCATAGTGAACTTCACCACTATCCATTTTATCTGAAAGAATATCAAAGTTAGCAAGTCCATTAACAATTGCGATTTTTATCTCAGCCCCATCAATAACGACACTAGCTTCTTTTACACCTTCAAGCCCACGTATCCCACTCTCAGCAACAATACGTAGCCCTTCATTACCCCTCTCTTTTACAACATGCCTCAAAGCACTTTCAGCAACACCACCACTTACACCAAATAATGCCCCACCACCAGAATATAATCCAAAAGGCATATCAGCAGCTTCGCCTTCTATGTCAGAAAATTTAATACCCGCCTCTTTTATCATCATAGCGAGTTCTTGAGTTGTTAATATGGCATCGATATCAGGCTTGCCCTTTTTTGAAAACTCAGGTCTTGCCGCCTCTTCTTTTTTTGCAGTACAAGGCATGATAGCAACCATAAATGTATCTCGACCATCAATCCCTTTCATTTTTCTAAACTGCTCTTTTACAACAGCAGCAAGCATCTGCATAGGGCTTTTAGACGAAGATAGTCTAGGCAAATATTTTTTATGCTTTGTCTCAACATATCTCACCCAAGCAGGACAACAACTAGTAAATAATGTTTCCTTATCGCCCTTTCTAATTTTTTCAGATAGCTCTTTGGCCTCTTCCATGATAGTAAAGTCTGCCCCAAAGTTTGTATCATAAACTTCATCAAAGCCAAGCCTTTTTAAAGATGCAATGACCTTACTGACATTATTTTCTCCCGTAGGCATGCCAAATTCTTCACCAATAGCAACACGAACCGCGGGGGCAATTTGAGCCACAATACGTATATTATTCTCTTTTTTATTTGCAATTATATCAGAAACACGCTCAATATCATTTTTTATAGTTAATGCCCCCGTCGGACATACGGTCGTACATTGTCCACAACCAACACAATTTGTTTCAGATAATTTTTTATCAAATGCAGTCCCTACTCTAAGTTCACTACCCCTATGGATAAATGATAAAACACCAACACCTTGAATCTCTTCACATATGCGAACACAATCACCACAAAGTATACATTTACTTGAATCATAAGATATAGAAAGGCTTGAATTATCAATTTCACGTTCTTCTCTATAATCATCAAAGCGTACTCTATTTATTCCAAATCGAGCAGCCAAATCTTGCAATGTACATTTACCACTTTTTACACATATGGTACAATCTTTACAATGAGTAGCAAGTATCAATTCCAAAATCATTTTTCTATGCTTTTTTAATTTAGGTGTATTTGTGAAAACTTTCATCCCATCCCAAGGCACTTCCGAGCAGCTTGCCATAACACCACCCCTATCATTTTCAACCATACACATTCTACAAGCACCATATATTGATAAATCTGAGTGATAACAAAAAGTAGGTATATCAACACCCGCTTTTCTTATAAGTGTAAGTAGATTTTTTTCTCCCTCAATAGGGACACGTATATTATCTATGTAAACATATTCCATTATTAGAACTCCTCTTTAATAGCATCAAATGGGCAAGCCTCTAAACATGCACCACATTTAATACATTTTAATTGATCAATATGATGTATAACTTTAACTTTGCCTTCAATAGCATCCACAGGGCATACCTTAGAACATTTTGTACAAGCCTTACATTTTTCAGCCTCTATAGTTATCTTTTTTAATCCCTGGCAAACCTTAGATGGGCATTTTTTATCAACAACATGGGCTATATATTCATCTCTAAAAAACTTAAGTGTAGATACGACAGGGAATGCCGCACTTTTCCCAAGCCCACAAAGTGATGCCTCTGTAATAGTCTCAGCAAGTTCTTCAAGCAAATCAAGATCTTCTAATACAGCATTGCCCATAACGATTCTTTCAAGTATATCAAGCATTCTCTTAGTCCCTTCACGGCAAGGCACACATTTGCCACAACTCTCATTTTGTGTAAAGTTCATGAAAAATCTTGCAATTTCAATCATGCATGTATCTTCATCCATTACAACAAGACCACCACTACCTATCATAGCACCAAGTTTTGAAAGACTATCAAAGTCAAGTGGCATATCGAGATGTTCTTCAATTAGACATCCACCAGATGGACCACCAATTTGAACTGCCTTAAACTTTTTATTGTTTTTCATCCCACCGCCAATATCAAAAACAATCTCACGCAATGTTGAACCCATAGGCACTTCAATAAGCCCCGTGTTATTAACATTACCTGTCAAAGCAAATGCCTTAGTACCCGGACTTTTTTCTGTACCAATAGACTTAAACCATTCAACTGTATGATTTATAATACTTGGAACATTAGCATATGTTTCTACATTGTTAAGTACAGTAGGTTTTCCCCAAAGCCCTTGTTCTACAGTACGCGGAGGTTTTGTACGAGGCATACCACGATGCCCTTCAATACTTGCAGTTAAAGCCGAGCCTTCACCACAAACAAAAGCCCCGGCTCCCTTATTAATACGAAGATTAAAATTAAAACCAGAGTTAAGTATATTTTCACCAAGAAGTCCACATTCTTCAGCCTGATTAATAGCAAGACGAAGCCTCGCAATCGCAAGTGGATACTCAGCCCTTACATATATATAACCCTCATTAGCACCAACAGCAATACCTGCTATTAGCATGCCCTCTATCATTCTATGTGGGTCGCCTTCCATAATACTTCTATCCATAAAAGCACCAGGGTCTCCCTCATCACCATTACAGACAACATATTTTTGAGGCTCTTTTTGACGCCTTACTTGTGACCATTTCCTACCAGCAGGAAAACCACCGCCTCCACGTCCACGTAGTCCACTTTCTGTAATAAGATTTACTATATCATCACCATTCATATCAAATAATGCCTTTTCGACACCCTTATATCCACCTATGGCAATATATTCATTTATCATTTCTGAATCTATAGCACCACAATTTTTAAGAACAAGCCTGCTTTGTTTGCGATAAAATGGTATCTCATGCCTGTTTTCAAATACTACATTATCAGCAGATTTATACATGAGTCTTTCAATGGCATTGCCTTTAATAATAGTCTCATCCCATATCTCTTTACAATCAGAGGCATGAACTTTTAAATATAAAAATCCAAATGGCTCTATAAGTATAAGAGGTCCCATTTCACAAAAGCCATGACAACCTGTTTTCTTTATACCAACCTTAGAACCCTTCTCTTCTTTTAAGACAACTTCTATATCTGTACCAGTAGCAAATTTTTGAAACTCATCATATAAATCGAAACTGCCGCCAGCAACACATCCTGTTCCAGCACATATAAGTATTCTTCTTTTTTCTTTTTTCAAATCTTTTAAGCATTTATCCCTATGCTTTTCTAAGGCTGCTCTATCTTTAAGACACATTTGCTTCCTCCTTCTTCAAAGCCTCAATAACATCTAAAGCACTCTCTGGTGTCATCGCAGGATATACTTTATCATTTATTGTCATAACAGGGGCTAATCCACATGCCCCTAAACATGATACAGTCTCCACTGTGAAAATATTATCATCACTTGTTTTTTTCTTTTTTGAAAGTTCAAGATGTTTGTAAAGAGCATCCAATATAGGGATAGATTTACGAACATGACATGCTGTACCATCACAAATTTTAACAACATATTTTCCTTTAGGTTCAAAAGAAAAATTTTCATAAAATGTTGCAACACCATATATCTTAGCCTCACTAACACCAATCTCCTTAGCTACATAACTAAGTAGATAAAGAGGAAGATGCCTATACTCATTTTGTATCTCTTGAAGTACAGGTATAATAGCCGCAGTCCTTGCCCCGTATATATCTAACACACGGGAAACTAACTTTTTATCGTTTTCTTTTATCATAGTCTCCTCTACAAATTTGAATTTCTATATAAAACTATAATAAATATAGTTTCTATACTTATTAAATAAATTTCAAACTGACCTCTTTCATATACTTATTTTGTAAAATGTTTTTCAGTCTTTTTACAACATTTTTTCTAAGCTCTATTTCAACAGGTAAATCGGGGTCATAATGTGCTTCATTAAGCTTTGCTCCAACAAAAAATTCTATATAATCGGAATCGAGAAATATCGATATGAGTTTACCAGCAGCATCATTTTGTTTTAAATCACCATCTTCAAGATAATCAATCGCCTTTGTTATAGTTATAATACCCTCTGTAACCAAATCAATGCCGTCTATATATGATATTGGTGGGAGCTTGCCCGCTTCTTTTAATGGCTGTGGTCTTATCGCTTTATTAAGGTCTCGAGCTATTATATTCGCTGTAGTACCACCGCATACAATTTTTTTTCCTTCAAAATTATTAAATATATGAACATATTCTGCATCTCTATTTTTATAATAAGGCGGGCCTGTAAATACAATTGTACTACGTGGATTTCTAAGATGTATAACAGCAGCACTTATATCATCTTTTGCCAAACCATTATCTATCTCTTTTGATTTATCTACTATTTTTTGGGCGAGCACTCTACTTGGTATAGAATTATCTTTAGACAAAACACTACTTACAAATTCGATTAATCCTTTACGTCGCCAGCCCAGTTTATATTCTTCTCTACCAAGACCCGATTGGGTAACACCATCTGAACATATTATTATTCTATCATCAGGTAATATTTTAAAATCATAAAAATTAAGATGCCTATTAGAAAATTTTTCCGAGCTATGAATCTCTTTCTCTACTTTTAAGCATTTACCATCACGTACAAGCAAAAATTCAGGATTGCCCTCTTCTACTATATGCACATTACCATTTCGACTACAATCAACTATAGAAAAAGTGGCATAACTTATTTTTCTAACCTTACATACAGGTAGACTATCCATCATAATTTCTGCCGAACGAAGTATACGACTGCCTTCAGCCATAAACTTTATAGTCATTGCACTTGTCATAGTTGCAAGTATATTTGCCTTTATACCACTGCCCAGTCCATCCGAAAGTACAGAGATTAAACGACCTTGGTCAATAAGTCGATATGAACGAAAAGCATCCCCACATACATATTGATTATGTTTTATCTCTTGTGCACAATCGACATCGATAAAAAGTGGCGTCATTTTGGAGTACCGCCGGGGTTTTTACCATCTTCTGCAATGGAACTAAGTAATAATTCAGTTTCAACCATATGCTCGCCAAGTAATGAGGCGATCTCTTGTACTGTTGTTATATTTTTTGAAATAATCTGCTGTGCTCGTTTTTTTATATCCTCTCTACGCATCTCTGTACCCGTTACATTTGTAATTATAACACCAATATAACTATTCGATTCTATAGGAAATATATTTATATCATATATCTCATTACCTATATGAAACATTTCTTTACGAATATCTTTATCAAATGCTAATACTGTATTAAAGAGATCACCACATGGTATAAAGCGTTCAAGGCTAAAGCCAATCATAGCATCCATATCATCTGTAAATGCATCTGATAATTCTTTACCAAACATATTGTGGAATGCCTTATTTATTTCTATAATCTTTAAATTTTTATCGGCAATAACAACACCCGCAGGCATCGAACGCAGCATAGCATTGGCCTTTTTTTCGGCATTCTCTCTCATATAAGTTACACACATTATAGGCTCTGCATTATCACGTATTATAGCTTGGGCTAAATGCCTACATGAATCATAACCACAACCACCGCAATTAAGCTCTTCTTTGAGTGAATGTTTACCTATTTTTACCATTGTGGCACTCATTTGCTCTAATGTATATGAAAACTTTTCTATAGTATTAATATCATTTTCATAATCTACTTTTATACTTACAGTAAACTTACGATTCTCTCTCTCTCTAATATCTGTATGATGCATAATCTCAGATAATATTGAAATATTAGATTTTTTCATCCCACGGCAAGGGCCATTAATACAACCACCCTCACAAGCCAAAGCATCTATAAATATACGAGTATTTAATGTCTCAGGTCTTAATCCTCTTAGAGCATCCTTTATAGCTTCCATTCCATTAATAGATATAAGTTGTACATCATCTGGAATACCATTAATTTCAAGAATTTTATTAAAACCACCTGGGATAGTATACAAAGCACCCTCATGGCATTTATGTGGAACAAAATCGGCTTTGATATTATTTGGTATTGAATCTATGTTAATATTTTCTTTTCTAAACCAATTAAACATTTTTTCAAATGTAAGGGCAGCATTAAGAATATTAGGATTTCTATCAGATTCGTTTTTCTTCGCCATACAGGGACCTATAAATACAACACCAATATCATCCCCATATTTTTCTCTCAACATCTTTGCATGTATAACAGATGGAGAAGCTGATTTTGTTATATATTTTCTGAACTCAGGTTTATACATTCTGATATAATCAACAACTGCGGGGCAATGGCTAGAAATTTGAAACATATTATCATTGGATCTAAAATCATCTGCCACAAATGCACAATATTCTTCCGCACCTAAGGCTGTTTCGCTAACGCCCGCAAAACCAAGCGACATAAGTGAATGTATTATTTGATCTTTTGTGTATCTACCGAATAGCCCCATCCAACTCGCAGAGATAGATACATAAACTGCTCTTTTATTTATAAGTAAATGCTTTACCTTATCAACATCATCTCTAACATGTTTGGCATTTTTTGGGCATACTGTGAAACATTTACCACATGCTATACAATAATAAGGCATAATATAAGCATGGTCATCTTTTACACCAATCGCTTTAACAGGGCAATGCCTAACACATTTATAACAATCCCTACACTCTTCTGGAACAGTGTAGACAGGGTATAAATTATTTTGAAAATAATTATCACCAAGCTTCATAATGTACCATCCTATTTCACAATAAAGACAAGACTTTTTATTGTTCCATTATATCACATAAATAATATATAGTATTTTATACAAAAGTCAATAGCTATAATATTAAGAAAGAAATGGTATAATTGTATCTAGAAAATAATAAAAATATATTAATTTTAAATATCTGTGCTAGGTAACATATTCAAAAGTGCAAGAGCTCCCTTAGTACCACTTTGCCCTGGATACATATAAGCCTCTTCTCTTATTTTTGCAATATTTTCTTTTAATGCACCATCATTTATTGCTTTTTCTATTACATGCTCTAAATTATTAATGTTGTCATCATTTAACACAATACTAATTTTTGGTAATACCTTGAATGTCCAAATCTCATCTTTCAAATCATTAGCTTCAAAACCACGTTTGTCAAATTTATACTCTGGTATAAGTACAGGACGTTCAAATAAAAATGTATAATCAAATATAATGCCTGAAAAATCAGATATTAAAGCCTTAGCCTTCGAAAGAGAATATATATTATCTTTATCAAAATCCCATTCTATATTTTTATCTTTGTACTTATTCTGTAATTTTTCAATCATATCTTTTTCAACTATCATACTCTGTGGATGAGGGCGTATTATTACATTAAAACTAGAATTTACGAGCGGGTCTATTATTTTTTCTCCAAATTTTTTCAAAAGACCATTTTCTCCCCATGAAGGTGCGAGTAAAATAGTCGGTTTTCCATTTTGAGTATCTTCTATATTTATAGAAAGTTTTTTTTCATTCAATACATCCAAATATGTACTACCTATAATCTCTATATCTTTTGCCTTTGTAGCCCTCTTGTTTTCTAGCTCTCTTATATCTGAAATTTGATTTTCACCATTAAGGAAAACAGCATCAAAAAAATCAAGTGAATACAAGCAGTAAGAGCCAATGTCTGCAGGGGAATGAACTATATGCACATACTTTTTCACACCACGTGAACGCCTAAATTGAAATACATCTATATTTGGAGTAGTCGTTAGGCATATCTCAGCCTCTAAAAAATTAAGCTTAGCATAGGCTTTATTACCCTCTCCTATAAACTCACTATGCAAAAAATCACTTTTCATTTCAAATATAGGGTCATCCTTGCTTGAAGTATAATATATAAAATAAACTTCCTTTTTTATAAGTTCATCAACAATAGGCTTAAATATATTAAAATATTGCTTACCCTCGCTATGTATAACTATACTAGATTTTTTTAATGCATTATTTTTATCTTTGGCAGAACTAAATGAAAAATTTTTTAATTTTATAATCAAAGCCCTAAATAAAAAGAAAAGTGTACCAATAATACCAAGCAAGGCTGAGAATAATAGAGTCCCAGTACCCGGGTCGATATAACCAAAGGCATATTTTTCAAGTACTAAGAATAAAATTAAAACTACAAATACATTCATAAATAATTCGCCGAATTTCCCATAAGATTTAAAAACAAAACTGGATAATATAATTCTATAACAGTTTAAAATATTTATCAATTAAAAAAATCTCAATATAAGTGTTTTATTGATAATTTCTTTTTAATTATATAAACTAAAGTATAAAGAGGATTTATTGATAAATAAAGGAACATACAATATGAAAACAATAGCCCGCATTAATGACCAATTATTTTGCAAAGTTATTTTACAAAGTATTTTTATCACTTTTATAATACTCATAACCAACCTCACAGCCTTAGCCTCATTAACAAGCGTCTGGGACGGCACTACTGGGAATGTGCCAAACGGCTGGTATATTAATTCTGGGATAATCCCAGGTACTACAGGCAACGATTTTCATGCGGGCGATGGCAACGCAACGGGAAATAATTTGACCATTAATGCGGGGAATACAAAAATCGAGGAAAATATTTTTGGTGGCTGGTCAACTACAGGAGATGCTGATTATAACACAGTGAACATCACTAACAGTACTTTTGGCGAGTTTGCTCATATCTATGGTGGCTGGTCTCAAAATGGCAATGCTGATAATAACACAGTGAACATTAATGGCAGCACGTTTACCCCTGGTTGGGCTTATATCTATGGTGGCTGGGCTGGTGGATCTGGCAATGCTGATAGTAACACAGTGAA
>CAMRBQ010000064.1 GCA_947040495.1 uncultured Spirochaetia bacterium | reverse complement strand
CTTCTTATTAAATTATGGTCGAATATTTTTTGTCCTAGTTAGTATAGCCTATCCAGTATCTGCAAACTCTATTATATCTTTTACATTAAGTAAATCTTTATCTACCCTTTCTTTACTAAGTGCTTGTTCACCCTCAACATCTAATGCATATATAGTTTCACCATTTTTTATAATACTTATTACATTTATATACTCTTTTTCTATTTCAACAGTGGTTATATTATCAGATTTTTTTGCTTCAATTAATATATAGAGATTTTCTTTACCTTCTACTAGACTACACTTACAAAATCCACTAGCGACAAGTGTCTTTGCTCTTTCAATATCTTCTTCTTTTACACTTTCTAATACCTGAAGTTTTTTATCCGCATTACCAACAACAGCACCAAGAGCAGCTGCTATATCAATACCTTTTAATCCCCCGAATTGGGTACAGTAACGCCTTTCACATTTTTTATGATATTACCACTACATTTAACTTCTATAGAATCTGGAAATTACTTCTACCACCTTAGCAGCAGCAAATGCCAAGGCTATAGGCTCGGTACAACCAAGTGCAGGTACTAATTCATTTTTTAAAATATTAACATAAGCATTATATTTTATTTTATCCATCATCAAAATATCTCCATTGTTAGAATATAAAGTATGGTAGTTTACCAAAATATTTTATAATGTCAATATATTCTTTATTATTTCATATAAATGAAACAACATATATACATTTTTATTAAACTTTAGATAGTTGTCATTTTATACTTATAATATAGTTTTTAAATTAAATACTAATTAAAAGTACATTCTAAAACCAAGATTTATAAATGCAGTGCATCACTTATTGCTATAGAGTTATTGTTTATATTATTAGTTTCTCCTACAAAAAATCTACCATGTCCACCTGCTTCAAAAAAAAGCAGAGGCACTAACTTTTAGATTTAATGTAAAAAATAACAATTCAATTCCACCTGTACCACCAACTTCTAGCATATATGGAGCATTAAAAATGTCATTTTTTACACCACCATCAAAAAACTAAAATGCAAAGTCAACAATACCATAGCTTTTCACCGTAAAACTATCTGCGATAGCAATTATATCACCTATACTCACACGTTCACTAAAACCAAAAATGCTCATTCCAAAATCATTGTCTCTAAAGCCACCAACATTAATTTCAATATGATTTCTAACAAAAAATCCACTTTCATTATTTTGATATAAATTAAATGATGTTAAATTAATTATTTCACTATTACACTCCTACTATAAAATACTCAAACATATTTATATCCCATTTTATTATATTTATTAATCTAATTCTGGAGCTTCTGGTAAATATTTTAGAGAATCTTCTATTTCATCATCAGTTGGACATGTATCAACCATATTGCCAGTTAGATAATTTTCATATGAAGACATATCAAAATGCCCATGCCCTGTTAGACTACATAATATAGTTTTTGGCTTACCCTCTCTATCTGCTTTCTTAGCTTCAAAGATAGCTTGAGCAATACCGTGGCTGCTTTCAGGAGCTGGTACTATCCCTTCTGTTTGTATAAATTGTATAGCTGCTTCAAATACATCTTTTTGACTTAATGCTACTGCTTCTATCATACCGTCTTTTACAAGCCTCGATAATTCAGCACCGCTACCATGATATCTAAGACCACCAGAATGAATCGGCGAAGGCTTAAAATTATTGCCTAATGTATACATCGGTATAAGTGGCGTCATATTACTAGCATCCCCATAATCATAGGCATATTTACCTTTGGTAAGGGTCGGACATGCCTTAGGCTCAACAGCAATAATATCTATATTTTTCCCATTAAGTTTGTCAGGTATAAATGGAAACACCAAGCCGCCAAAACTACTACCACCACCAACACATCCACATATAATATCAGGATATTGCCCAATTTTTTCTAATTGTTTTTTTGCTTCAATGCCTAATACAGTTTGATGAATAACAACATGTGATAAAACACTACCCAAAGCATATCTGCTATTTTCATGACTTAGTGCATCTTCAACAGCCTCGCTTATAGCCATAGCCAATGAGCCCGTTGTATTGGGATATTTTTCTGATAATGCAATACCATTTTTTGTGTTTCTACTTGGCGATGCAAAAACTGTTGCACCATTTGTTTGCATAAGTATTTTTCTATATGGCTTTTGTTCAAAACTAACTTTTACCATATATATAACACATTCAAGACCAAACACCTTACATGCCATAGATAAAGCACTACCCCATTGACCCGCCCCTGTTTCTGTTGTAAGCCTATTTATGCCTATCTGTTTATTATAATATGCTTGAGGTATGGCTGAATTACTTTTATGGCTGCCTGAAGGACTAACTCCCTCATATTTAAAATACAGTTTTGATTTTAACCCAAGTTTCTCTTCAAGAAAATTCGCCCTTATTAGAGGACTTGGTCTATATATGCTATACATATTCCTTACTTTCTCTGGTATATCGATAAATCTATCGGTACTAAGCTCTTGTTCTACAAGCTCTTTTGCAAATAATCTTTGTAGCATTTCTATCGGCGGCTCTTTTAATGTATCTGCCATTATCAGAGGAGGGGGAAGTTTTGGCATATCTGCTTTCACATTGTACCATGCCTTAGGTATTTCACTTTCTTCCAAATATATCTTTTTCATTAATATATACCTCCATAATTACTATTAATAGTATTATAACTGTTAATAGTAATTATATCAAGATTAAATATAATTTTTTTTATTTATTTAGTTTAAAAAAATACAATTAATTAATCATCAAAAGGCTTGTTTTTATCAAAGTCTGGCAGATAATTTGATTGACTATCAAAGTCTTGTGCCAATATATTTTCAAAACCGAGCTCACTAGCATAATCTATTATATCATCATATTCTTTTTCGCTAATTATTGTATTAAGCTCTTCATATTTGCTTGCCATATATTGTGGGGTATATTGCGACATAATCGAAAGTGTAATATCTTTGAGATTATTTTCACTCAAAGCAATAAGTATATCATATGTACTTGAAATATTATTTGGTAAAATCAGATGGCGTACTATTAATCCCTTTTTGGCATTATTATTTTCATCAAAACTAATAGCCCCCACTTGCTCATACATTAATTTTATATTATTTATAGCTATATCAAAATAATTTTTTGCATTAGAATATTTTTTTGAATAAGCATTATCCAAATATTTTATATCTGGCAGGTATATATCAACAACATTTTGAAGGGCAGCAATGCTCTCAATATTATCATAAGCATTTGTATTATAGACTATTGGAATAGTAAGACCATTTTGTATAGCAATTTTTAAGGCATGGAGCACCTGATATAAAACATGAGTGGCACTAACCAAATTTATATTTATAGCCCCACTGCTCTGTAAATCCAAAAAATATTCCGCAAGTTTTTCTATAGATATAATTTCGCCAAGACCACTATGGCTAATCTGATGATTCTGACAATATACACATCTCAAATTGCAATGTGAAAAAAATACAGTGCCACTACCGCCACTACCAACAATCATAGGCTCTTCACCAAAATGCAGTGTATGGCTCGCTATCTTTATATTATTTTTACCGCTATCTACTCTACATAAACCCATTTCATTTTTATTTCTATCTATATTACAATTTTGCCCACATAGGCGACATGGTGAATATAATTTTTTTATTGCCTCTATAGCTTTATCTACATAAGTACTGCGTACGTACTGGCTGTGGCTTAAGTTGGACATTTTAAAGCTACCTATAATTTTAATTTTTCTATTTCTTCCCTACTAAACCCTGTAGCTTTTACAATATCTTCTATACCAAAATTAAGTTTTAATAATTTTTTTGCTACTTCAAGTTTACCCTTTTCAATCCCTTTCTCTTTACCCTCTAATTCTTTCTTTCGCCCATATTTTTTCTTTGAATTCTTTAAAATATGCTTTACATCATCAACAATTTTAAAAGATAAATCCCTTGTATAAAATTCAAGATACCCATCTTCTTTATCGCTATGACAACCTTTTGTAGATATTACCATCATATCCAATATATTAAGGTCTGTAAGATAATCTGAAAAGTTAAATGTCCTGTTAAAAAATGCAACATTTTCAGACGAGGGAATTATCGATTCATCTTCTCTGACATTATATGCGAGTACAATATCAGTAGCGTCGCTCATTATAGCAAGACGAAATATTTTTCTTAATGAGATTTTCATTAAGTCTTCTGGATTAATATAAAAAATATAAATACAAACTATATAGCCCGCTTTATCTATGCCCATAACCCAATAATGTCGATTGTTTCGTATGACTTCATCTTCCGCTTTTAATATAGATAAAAAAACATTACAGTAGTCTTCAGTTTTTTCTACTTTGATTTTTTCGCCTTTAAGTTTTGGAAGCCTTAACATCATCATATCATAATTATTTTTTTTACTCATATCAAATTACTCCAACTGGATTGCTATCAATTTCTCTCAAATGTACAACTTAAGCGACTCTAATCTTGAATATATTTAAATGTTAATATGCATTTAATCATGATAAAGTTTAATGAAGGCACACATCCATATTAATAATACATTATATAGCTTTATTAATGTGCAACTTAAACGACACCGCGTGTCCGCAGTAGTTAGAGGCTGCCCTTTGTTGATGGTATTTCGTTTGAAACAATTTTTACAGCATTTGATATTACGATAGCAAGGCATTTAAATATTGCTTCAATTATATGATGTTTATTTTCACCATACATAATATTTACATGCAATGTAGTCTTTGAGTTTATAGCAAAAGCATATAAAAATTCTTTGACAAGCTCTACATCAAAATCGCCAATATTACCCGTTAGTATATTACAAACACTTTGATTATTATATACAAGAAATCCCCTTCCAGAGATATCAATAGCAATATTTACAAGTGTTTCATCCATAGGCAAAGATGCATTAGAATATCTATTTATACCTTTTTTATCTTTGAGTGCCTCATTAAAGATGTTGCCAAAAACAATACCTATATCCTCAACAAGATGATGGTAGTCTATATGTGTATCGCCTTTCGCCTCTAAATCTATATATATACCAGAATGTTTGGCAAATAATTCAAGCATATGATTCAAAAAATGACATGGTGTATCTATTTTTGATTTATCTTTTTTATCAAGATTTATAGACATAGATATATCAGTTTCATTCGTAGTTCTTATTATACTTGCTTCTCTCATAATTTCATTCCTTAATACTTATAGATTTTCTCTTTCTGCTAAATAAAGAACAATATCAGTATAGCCATTTTCACGAGCAAGGTCGCCGGCGCTCTGCCCTTCAAGATTACGCATTTTTATATTAGCACCATTGTCTACCAAAAATATAACCATATCAAGTTTATTATAAAATGCAGCATAATGCAAAGCGGTCAAGCCACCCTTTGTAAGGCTATTCATATAATCTAACTTTGATTTTTTTGTTTTTTTAGTATTCAATAAAATTCCAGCTATATCTATAAAATCTGTACCAGCAGCAGTATGTAAATATGTTTCATTCTCATATGTTTTCATGTTTAAGTTTGCCCCATAATTTATGAGCATGTTTGCTATATCTGGAGCTATTATATTAAAACTATAATGAAACATCGTAGCACCACGACTGTCTTTCACATTTATATTAGCCAATTTACTACTAAGCAATATTTTTATAATATCTTCATTGCCTAGTTTGACAGAATAATGCAAAGCAGCTTTACCATTACTATCTCTTATACTAGGATTGACTCCTAATTTTATCAATTTTTTCACAGCATCTTTGTCAAACTTTTCTACAGCATCTATAAGCTCTAACTCTTTTTGTGTTATACTAAATAAAGGATTAAATGCAAATAGCGAAATAAACAAAAATACAAATATTCTTAAACTTTTCATATTAAAATTACCCTAATTAATTATATATACATATTCGGCAAAAACAGTAGTCAAAAATAACAGTTTAAATAAAACTATAATCATTTTTTTATAATATTTACAAGCTCAACCCTATTTTTCACATCTGTTTTTTCATATACATTTGCAACATGATTATTTACCGTATTTAAAGATATATGAAGCATGGTCGCAATATCCCTATTACTTTTACCTTGCAATATATAATCTACAATCTCACTTTCACGCTTTGTCAAATGGAAATTTTTAACATTCAATGATTGTTCTACTTCTATTATTGATGGGCTGCTTGCTTCTTTATTATTCAATCTTGAAAAATACCAAAAGAAATAGCCAAGCATAATTATATTCCACCAAAGATAAAAAAACGGCATTGTTATATCACTTATTTTAATCGTAATATTTATACCCATAAAAGATAATATCATATCAAACATAAAAAAGGGTAAAAATACTATCGTCAATATACCAAGTAATAATATAACCTTTTGTAAAAGACTATCTTTCACATTTTTTATATAACAACCACCGATTATTATATTCATAAATAAACTTATAAAAAACACTACTATTGATGTAATATAAAACAATTTCAGATTTGTTATTAATTCAATAATTGAAAATATAAAATAAAGAGAAGATGTTGTTGTCGATAAAATCACCTTAAACACTTTAGAAGGAAAACCTATCGCATGAAAAAGAAACATAGGTATTATGTACAAAAGTAATGATGTCGCAAGGATAACAGCAAAATATAAAACCGTATTAAAAATGCTATCATAATTTTTATCCAAGGCTAATATTTGATATAGCTGCATCGCATAAATAAAAAGCAAAAATCCAAAGAGTGCCAAAAATACCAAATAATAAATAAGCCATGACACCCGCTCTTTTAAATAATATAATATTGCAAAGAATAAAGAAGCCACGCCAATAGCAAAAGAAACTACATAAAGTAAAAATACAAAATGCCCCATCATAACTATCCGTATGGTATAAGTAACACTATATGCTCATAATCATCTTTTTTATGTTTATATAGATGCCCATCATGCAATTGTAAAAACCTCTCAGCCACGTATAAAGTGAAATTAAACATTTCATCATGTGAAGCATCTGTAATAAATTTATCTGTTTTTAATAAAAGTGAAATCTCTAAATTATCACTAACTGTATTTTTTTTTATTTCAAATATATCTAAAAGTGCATCACTTTCTTCTTTATAGTCTATATTTGAAAATGAAAAAGATACTTTATATTTAGATATAGACATATTGAAAATATAAAGCATCAGTGATGAAAAAACTTTTTCCAATATAACCCTGTCTACAAAAACACTACGAATATCATCTTTTATATCAATATCATATCTTATATTTTTAGAATCTAGTATCTCATGATTTCGCTCTAATACATCTTTAAATATTTCTAAAACATCCTCATGGGTTTTTTCGAGTACAATATCACCCTGCCCCATAGAATAATAGTCGACCATTACATCGATAGTCCTTTGAAGTATTAAAGATTGCCTATATATTATAAGTGCTTCATTACCTTTTAATTGCTTAGCATAATTTGATATAAGAAGTGTTGGAGTTATCATCTCTGATGCACCATAAGAAAGCATTTTCAAATTTCGTTGATTTGTAATATTTAATAAATGATTTTGATACTCGAGATTTAATATAACCTGCTTAGACATTGTACTACTTCTTATGCTTTTCGAGAGAATATAATTTTCAAATGGCTTTTGTATAAAATCTACAGAATATCGATGACTTTTATTACTCTTTACAGATATATTTTCATCAGAAAGTATTATTAATGGATGCTCTTCCGAAGGCTTATATTCTTTTATTATAGATTTATAAGAAATATCATCATCAAGGTTTACAATAAGTGTATTAATATGATTTCTATGCTTTATAAATACATCATGTTTTATCTTTTTCTTTATAAACTTTACATCAAAACCTATGGAACAAATTATAAAATTGGCATAAGCATTTAATAAATTATCATGACTTATAAGCAAAACATATTTTTTATTATCTAATTTTTTAGAAAAATACATCTTCAAATTATCAATCATATTTTTATCTGTAATAAAAGGATATGAAGCAGATACACCATAATCTATATAATGCTTAATTTCAATTGTATTATTTATTATTATAATCGGGATTAATTCATAGTCATCAATGCTACGAAGTTCTTTTATATATTCTAATTTTTCTTGTATATTATGCTTAGCATCTATTATTATAACATCATATTTACGCTTTATATTCTCTATGCTATCTATTTGAGATATTTTAAATTTATATTTTGCTTTTAATATATCAATATTTTCTAAGTCATCCTTATCATCACCAAAATATGCGATAAGTTTTCCTTTCAATGGTTTTTCACTATGACTACTGACTATTTTTTTTAACTCTTCATTACGAAAAGGCAAATGTAAGAAATATATATTATCTTTTTCAAATTCCTCTTCATCTATTTTCCCTCGAAGATTAACATCTATTATTATAATCTTTTTTCTATTTTCATTATCAAATGTTTTTATCCTCTTCGCAATATTAATACCATCATGGTTTTCGATAGTACCACCGATGACAATATATTTAACATTATATCTGCTACTTTTTCTTATGACTTCATAATAATTTTTGGCATGAATAACATGATAGCCCTCTTCTTTAAAAAAAGAAGCGACTACCGTTTCTAAAGAATGTATAGCTATAGATATAATTATAGTTGGAGTTGTTTTTATCTTTCCCATGTCAGTATATTATAACATAATTTTAATATAAAAACCATAAAACAGTTTTTTTTGCTCTTTACATTAAAATTTGAATATATTTGAAAATTAAGATGGCAATATAGTTAGAAAATAAAATATTATAATAAGCTTAAAAAAAGGAGAGATTATTTAAATCTCTCCTTTACATACATTAATAATATTTACTTTTTATTATTTAACTCTTCCATAAACCCTTGTGCTTTTTTAGATATCTCTTTTTCATCTATGTTTACAAGTTTTCCATTATCAACAACCACTTTTCCATTTACCACAGTATAATCTACAGAGCCTTTGACACCAACAGTACCTAACATTGATTTATAATCACGCTGAGTCCCAACAAGCTCTAATCTAGTAGAATCTATCATAAATAAATCGCCCGCTTTATCTATTTCTAAACTCCCCAAATCAGCCTGTCTTCCTAATACCTGTGCCCCACCCTTTGTTGCTATCTTTAAAATATCATATCCGCTTAATGATTCATTACTATACTTTAGTCTTTGAAGTAAAAAGCCCAATCTTATCTCTTCTAAAATATTTGAGCCATCATTACTCGCACTACCATCAACGGCTAATCCTACAGGGATGCCCATTTTTATCATTTCAGAAACACGAGCGATTCCAGATGATAATTTCATATTAGAAACAGGGCAATGCGCTACACCTGTTTTAGTTTTTGCAAGTAATGCTAATTCTTCATCATTAAAATAAATTCCATGAGCAAACCAAACATCTTCGCCTATCCATCCGACACTTTCCATATATTTCAATGGTCTCATACCAAATTTTTCAATAGTAAAATTCTCTTCATCAATAGTTTCACAAAGATGAGTATGCAATCTCACTTTATGCTTTCTTGCTAACTCGGCAGATTTTTTCATAAGCTCACCTGTTACGCTGAAAGGAGAACATGGAGCTAATGCCACTTGTCGCATTGAATAAGGAGAGGCGTCATGATACTTTTTTATAAGTCTTTCAGAATCTTCCAATATCTCTTCAACCGATTGTACTACAGAATCAGGAGGCAAACCGCCATCTTTTTTACTCAATGACATACTTCCTCTCGAAACATGCATTCTAATGCCTAATTCTTTTGCAGCTTCAAATTGAACATCTATTAGATTATCTCCAACCCCATTTGGAAATACATAATGATGGTCAAAACATGTTGTACATCCCGTTTTTAATAATTCGCCCATTCCAACTAATGAAGTATATTTTATAGTATTGTCATCCAATCCCTTCCATATTTCATAAAGATATAAAAGCCAAGGAAATAATTCCATATTCTGAACTTCCGGCAAATTCCTAGTAAATATTTGATATAGATGATGATGAGTATTTATCAAGCCAGGATATATAATCATATCTTTGGCATCAATAACCTTATCTGCTTGATACTCTTTATCACTTATATCTTTTATAACTCCGTCTTCTATAAGGATATTTTTATTATTCAACACCTCATCTTTATCATTACATGTAACTATTACCTTTGCATTTTTTATAAATAATGTCCCTTTGTTCATTGCTTATCCCTCCTAAGATAAAATAATATTATATTTTTTTTTCTTCACTTTCTTTTTTAACTGAAACAATCTTAAATATTGTTTGTAAAAATAATGCAGTAAAAACACCTGTTATTATACTTGATCCTCCTACTAAAGTCTGTATAACTTCAGGAAATTTACTCAATAACCCGGGGATACTTGAAATCCCTAAGCTTATAGCAATTGAAACACCTGCGATTAGTTTTGTCTCTTCATCAAATCCAAACATTGTTAATAACATTATTCCAGCAGTAGCTATCATTCCAAACACAACTAATGTAGCACCTCCTATAACAGCATTAGGTATGGTTACTAATAGAGCAGCAATTTTAGGTGATATGCTTGTAAGTAGCACAAGTATTGCTGCGATTACAAATATCTTTTTATTAATTTTTTTATTTAATGAAACTATAGCAGCATTTTGAGTTAATCCTGCTACAGGAACAGCACCAAAAACAGATGCCAAAACACTCCCTATACCAAGCCCTATAACCCCATTAGAATATTCTTCTGTTTCTAATTGTCTGTCTAATCCACCAATAGTTGTTACTGTACAACAACCCATAAAATCTATTATAGCTATTGCATAGGCTATTATCATGATAAATATTATTTCAAAATTAAACTCTAATCCATAAGCGACAGGCCGAGGAATAGCTAGCCACTGTGCTTCTTTTATTCCAGAAAAATCTACAATACCCAAACATATAGAAACAATATATCCAACTATTATTGCGAGTAATATTGAAGTATCTTTTAATGCAGCCTTTCCAAATTTATTTAAAAATACTACTACAAGAATAACAAGCAAGCCTATACCAAAATTTACAGGGTCTCCAAAAGTTGGATGTCCTATTCCACCAGCCAAATTATAAACAGCGGGCTGGAACAGTCCAATACCCATACAAATTAATAGTATACCTGAAACTAATGGGGTGAAAAATTTCTTCAAATATTTTACAAACATCCCCATAAAAATTCCAACGATAGATGCAACCAATAACCCGCCAAAAAGTGTAGGCAATCCATATTGTCCAGATACACTTAAAGCAATCCCTAAGAAAACATAATTCATCCCCATCATTATAGGCAAATTTGAACCTGTTTTAAAATTTTTAAATAATTTGATTGGGAAAATCTGAATAAACGTAGCTACAGCTGATGAGAAAAGTGCTGCTTGAATTAGATTTGTTGTAATCGCCTCATTTGCATTCATTACATTAGCAATCAATAATGGAGGAACTATTGCTGCTACAAACATTGCTAAAAGATGCTGCACTCCCAGAGGAAGCGCCGCTTTAAATGATAACTTTTTTTCTTCCATACTCAAGCCCCTTTAATAAAATTCTCTTAATCTTACAATACATTTACAACTATATTACAGAATTAAAAAAGTAATCTAATAAATTTAATGCACATCTACGTCTATAAAGAGCAGTTGATCTAGCACTATCTCTAG
>CAMRBQ010000063.1 GCA_947040495.1 uncultured Spirochaetia bacterium | reverse complement strand
TCTTGTATCTATTGCAATCTTTACAAGTTTCTTATGTGCCGCTTTCGATATATTCATCTTCTTAACCCTTTTGACAAATATCCATTAACCAATGCTATTAAAGGACCTACTGCCAATGATACGAAAATAGCAATAAAAAAACTATCCGATAAATTAAGACCACTAACGACAAGCACACCTATAAAACCTTGTACTGAGCCAACGCAAGATCAATTTCACCAACAAGTAGTATACAAACTATCCCTGTTTCAGTTAATGCAATTAGTGAGACTGACCTTAAATATTCATTATATTAACTTTTGTAAAAAAAACATCTGAAATAAAACTACTTATGATGCATAAAATTACTAAAGAGACTATCAACATAAATTGCTCATAATGAATAATTTTTACTTGATTCTACTAAATTTGCTACTGCCTCAAAATTAATATCATATTTCGCACCATTTTTAATAAAATAATCATTGAAGTTTTCAGCAGCTATAACAATAGTTGGTGAAATTGTTCTTTTAGGCAATTGTTCCCCATTTATTGCAGTAAATGCAGAATCAATACTAGATACTCCAACATATTCTGGAAACATTGAGATGCCAGCCTTTATACATACCACCTTTACTAAGAGCAGTCCTGCCTGCGACTCTTTCAAGACCATACAAAATATTCACTATATTTTTTTGATCTAATCCAGCAAATTTAATTGCAGCACCAGCACCTAATGAATAATCATCATTTATTCCAAAAACAAAATTTATGTCAGGATATGCTGTAAACGCATCAGTAGCAGCATCAAGAGATGCTTCTCTAAATCCACCATCAACTTCCATAACAACTTGATATTCAATAGCTGAATCATTTAATGCAGACTTAAAACCTTCAACTCTATCTCGACAATTTTAAAGTGTGGCATATCCCAAAATAAGTATTTTAGGCTTTATATTATTTTTTTTGGCATATTCAGCATACCATTTTCCTACTTTATAACCAGATTCTATATCTGTTTGACCAACTGTAGTATGACTATCTTCAAATGAATTAGATTCTGCAATAATCTTTATTCCACTTGCAATCACAGTAGCAATGACATGTTTTAAGGCGGATATATCTACAGGAGATACAAGTATAGCATCAACACCTTGTGCTATAAAACTTTCTAAAGATTGAACCTGTATATTAGCATCGTTTTTCGCATCAGCGATAAGTAACTCTATGCCTAATTCATCAGCTCTTACCTTAGCACCATTGGCAATATTTTGATACCATTCATGCTCCATTGAATAAGCAGTAAACCCTATTTTTAATATTTTTTCTGTGTCTTCTACACCATTTTTTCTGATTTACTGCCACAAGCCATAAGCATTATTAAGAACAATAACATAAAAACTAATAATAATTTTTTCATACAATTTCCCTTAAAATATTAATTTTAGCTAAAATCAAAATACTCACAGGAAGTAGGTATAATAAATAAAATATAAGTTGTGAAGTACAGGTTAATTTTCATACCAATATTTAACTTTAATAAATAAAAACATTGTCATAAAAAATATTTTAATATATAATACAGATTCAGCCTTAATATCAATTACCAGCTATAGGTATATTTTATTAGAATAATTTGAAAAAATATTATCTTGCTTGCCTATTAATATTATGTTTACTCTAGCTATTTTTTAAAGAAAGAGGTGCAAATGATAAGATTTGAAAATATAAGAAAAAATTACAAAGAAACTACTGTCATAGATGACGTAAGTTTTGAAATAAATAAGGGTGAGATTGTCGTACTTATTGGTTCATCTGGTTGTGGAAAAACAACTTTACTTAAAATGATAAATAGCCTTATAAAACCAACATCTGGAAAAATATATATCAATGATGAAGATATAGGTGAAAAAGATCCTGTGCTTCTTAGAAGGAATATAGGATATGTAATACAACAAATAGGTCTTTTCCCCCACCTTACAATTAGAAAAAATATAGAAATAATCCCTCGCCTTCAAAAAATGCCAAAAGATGAAATATACCAAAACACAAGAAACCTACTAAACATGGTTGGGCTTGATCCAGATATATATATGAATAGATATCCAATACAGCTTAGCGGTGGGCAGAATCAAAGGGTCGGTGTTGCTAGGGCATTTGCTACCAATCCTGAAATAATACTTATGGATGAGCCTTTCTCTGCTGTCGACCCCATTACGAGAACACAACTTCAAGATGAATTTGTCAATTTAGAATCAAGGCTACATAAAACTATTGTTTTTGTAACACATGATATGGATGAGGCATTAAAGATAGCCGATAGAATATGCATTATAAAATCTGGAAAAATTGTTCAATACGACACACCCGAAAATATATTGAAAAATCCTATAGATGAATATGTAACAGAGTTTGTGGGTAAAAACAGAATTTGGAGGAGCCCAGAATTTATATATGCCAAAGATATTATGATTACAAAGCCTGTAACAACATATGAAGAAGTACCTATACTCAAAGTTATGGAAAATATGCGTATAAGAAAAGTTGATACCATTTTAATATTAAATGACAGTAATAAGTATATTGGATTTGCAACCGCCAAAGATATAAATAAATATAAAGATAAAACTTCCCCAATATCTGTACTAACTAAAAAACCAAAAGTTATAGCATATCCTTATGATTCAATTATAGACTTGCTTGCCAAGATAAAAGAACATAATGTTTCAACTATACCTGTTGTCGATGAAGATAATGTATTACATGGTCTTATCACAACAAGTACACTTGTTACAACCCTAAGCCAGCAATTTATTGATTTTGAGGAGGTTTTACATGGTTAATAATTTAATAGAATATGTATCAGTTGAATGGAAGTATATTTTATCATTACTTTATAATCATATTCAATATAGTTTTGTAGCTGTTTTTATAGCTGTTTTAATCGGTGTTCCATTAGGTATTATTATATATAATTCAAAGGCACTCAATAAGCCCGTATTAAGCATTGTAAATATAGTACAAGCCATCCCAAGCCTTGCTGCACTAGGTTTTATTGTTCCGTATTTTGGGATAGGTGCATCCACTGCTATATTTATGGTTGTTATTTATTCGCTATTACCAATATTAAAAAACACATATGCGGGGCTTTCTAGTATAGATAGAAATACATTAGAGGCAGCAAAAGGTATTGGAATGACAGAAAGTCAAATACTTTTTCTAGTACAAATACCCCTAGCATTACCTGTTATTATGGCAGGGATTAGAATATCTTCAGTTACATCTGTAGGCTTAATGACAATTGCTGCATATATAGGTGCTGATGTTTTAGGTACACTTGTTATATCTGGTATACAAATGGATAATACATCTATGATATTTGCAGGTGCTATCCCCGCATGTATACTCGCTCTAACCATGGATTTTTTCATGGGAAAAGTAGAAAAGTCTATTACACCAAGTAGCCTACAATTAAAACCTAGCCAATTAACAGCTGAAAAGGTAGCCTCTTTTAGACAAAAGAGAAAATTAACTATAATTACAACATCTGCTATAGTTTTAATTATGGGTATAATATTTATAAGCAATTTATACTCTTCAGAAGTAGATATAACGATAGGCTCAAAAGAATCTGTTGAAGGCAGAATAGTAGGTCACATAATGGAAGAGATTATCGAAAGAAAAACAAACTTAAAGGTTGATACAAAACTAGGTCTTGGTGGAACAATGATTGCATACAATGCTCTAAAAATAAGAGATATAGATATTTATCCCGACTATACTGGTACATTATTAACTGCTATATTAAAATATAAATTTGAAGCAGGTTCTAGTACAGATGATATATATGATATTATAAATATTGAACTGAAAAAAAAGGATAATATAGAATTATTAGATATATACCCTGCGAACAATACATATGTACTTGCTTTGAGAAAGGAAACATCTGAAAAATATGGCTTAAAAAAAATATCAGATCTAAAAGATATATCATCTCGCCTTGTTCTTGGTGCAACACCTGAATTCGCTGTTAGAGAAGATGGACTTTTGGGATTAGAAAAAACATACAATTTAGACTTCAAAGATGTACTTGATTTTAGTGGCACGCTTAGATATACAGCTATAAATTCAAAAGATGTTGATATTATAACAGCATTTGCAACCGACAGTCTTATTAATAAATATGATTTAATAACATTAGAAGATGACTTACATTTTTTCCCACCATATAACATGGTGCCTGTACTTACAACAGAAACTGCAAGAACTTATCCTGAAGCAATAGAAGCATTAAGCTCTATCGCAAACTACCTAGATGATGAAACCATGCGTAGGCTAAATGGCTACGCAACAGATGATGGAAAAAGCCCCAGTCAAATAGCAAAAGAGTTTGTAGATTCAATTATTGACTGATATAATTATTAATAATAATATTGCTATAGTTTTATAATACCAAATTGGGAGAAAATATATGAAAGTTCTTTTATTAAATGGTAGCCCAAATAAAAAAGGTTGCACTTATACGGCATTAGAAGAAGTTGCTGTTGAGATACGTAATAATAATATTGAAACAGAAATATATCATGTTGGTAAAAAACATGTGCAAGGATGTATCGCTTGTGGCTCTTGTAGAAAGAAAAAAAAATGTGTCTTTGATGATGGTGTAAATGAACTTTTAGAACGCATAAATGAAATAGATGCATTCGTATTTGGAAGCCCTGTGTATTATGCCGCTGCTACAGGACATATTGTGTCATTTCTCAATCGCCTATTCTTTGCAAGTAACGGACGCTTTTGGGGAAAGGTAGGTTCCTCTGTTGTTTCTTGTCGTAGAGGCGGGGCTGCAACAACATTTGACCAACTAAATAAATATTTGACATTAAGCTCTATGGTTGTGGCATCTTCAACCTATTGGAATCAAGTACATGGTAATACACCCGAAGAAGTAAAAAAAGATATAGAAGGTATGCAGACAATGAGAATTTTGGGTGGAAATATAGGATGGCTTTTAATGTCAATTGAAGCAGGCAAAAAAGCAGGTATAATAATGCCAAAGTCAGAACAAAGAATATATACTAATTTTATTCGGGAGTAAAATATTATATTAAAATTTTAATAATAAAAGCAATAAATTATAAATTTGGCATCACGCTAACATAAGCATATGTCATTTCTATATTATCAACTACAGCTAAGAACCTATCATCTTCATCAAATAAAAATAGATATTTAGATTCTTCACTTTTAATATCTTCATCATCTAGGTATTTTAAAAAATCTTTATTGCCATTTAATATCATACTTTTATGTTTATCATTTTCTATTTGGGTGTATTTTATATTTTTAAATAAATCTCTTATACCCAATATTCGTCCATCATATTTAGATGCATCTTCTAATGTTATATCGCCAATAGCCGTTCTAGTGAGTTTGTCAGTATAAGCCCCTATGTTAAAATATGAACCTATATCACGAATAATTGATCGAATATATGTACCCTTACTAACGCTCATTTTTATTGTAAAGTATGGATAGCTATAATCTAAAAGTTCAATATTTTTTATAAAAACATCCGCCTCTTTGAGAATTGGGATATCACCACTTCTTGCTATTTTATATGCCCTTCTACCATTTACTTTTTTAGCCGAAAATATAGGTGGCATTTGTTTTATATTGCCACTAAATTTTTCTATGAGAAGGTTCTCTATATCATTTTGATTCGGTATAGAATCATCCTCATATTTTTGAATAATACTTCCTGTAATATCATCAGTATCCCTACTCTCTCCAAACACCCCGCGTGCTATATACTCTTTTTCAAAATCATCAAACAAAAAGAATAATTTTGTATATCGAGATAATGCAAGTATCAAAAGACCATTTGCAAATGGGTCGAGTGTACCAACATGCCCTATACGTTTTTGATGATATTTTTTTTTTGCAACATATACTTCGTCAAAAGATGTTTTTCCTACACTTTTATCAACAAGTACAAAGCCTTCATTAGATATGTTTTTGTTTATTTCCATAAATAGTTAAACTTTATTTAAACTCTTTAACATGTAAAGAATAAAGGTTCATTATAGCATAATATGTATCTAATATTTTTGCTGTTTGCTTATATATTTCATTATAATTGCTGTCTGAAAAGTATATTCCCATATCTATAATTAATTTATCCATCTTGAGTATCTCTTGATATAATGTTTCTTTATCTATATTTCTAAATTGATAAAACTCAAATGTATTTTTTTGCATCTTCTCTAATAATTCTTGTGAAGTGCTATCCAGTGATATATAAACAGAAATTATACGACTTCTATCTTCTTCCAAAATATTATTTTTTTCGCTATATATCTTTGATAGTTCATTAATCCTATATGTTATCTTAAATATAGAACTTAAATAATCCATAGCCCAGTCAATATTATTTCTTCTACGTATATCTGAAAGAACATGCTTTACATCATGCAAGATAAGGTAGCCTGCACTTATGTCTTCATCCTCAGAGACAAAATAATTTACTCTTATAAGTAAATCACTAATTGTGTTTATATCATTTTTCCAACGATAATCTTCTTCATTTATGTTAAAATAGTATTTTCTAAATACAGCCCAGTCTTCCATAAATTTAGATATAACATCTATGCTACTCTCTCTATCCATATTTTTTACAGTAAGCAAAGTATGAGCATAATTATAGTCAATCTGTGCTATATCATTCAAAAGTGTATCTGAAGATTTACTTGAACATGATAAAAAGAACAATGAAAGAAGTAATATATATTTTATAGTTTTATATTTTTTTATATACATTATTTAATAAAACTATATGTTCATTAGAGAACGTACTTCAATACGTGTATTATCATCATTTCTTTTGCTATTATTAATTTTTTTTATTTTTATTTTTATTTTTTCACCTTCATCTAGCCTTGATGAAAATAACAGTGCAATATCTTTTGGAACATAGCCAAGTTTAACAAAATCATATGTATAAATAGCTACAGCATTTTTATCAAATGGATTATGATATTCTCTCACAATCTCTAACTGCTCACCCGCTCTAAGTACGAGTAAAAAATCAGACGCATCAGCATACTTAAAACCTGACACAAAAAAATCTAATGTAGCTTTTTTTTCTTCTAGCTTGCGAGTTACAATAAGCCGTCTAAACGTATCTTCATCTGAAGAAATAACCGTAGTATATACACCCGTTAAAACTTTATTTTTATAACCTAAGTCTTTCAAAGTATGCCCCTAAATAATAATTATTTCTATGAGGAATTTTATGTCACTTCAAATTTTCTGTCAAGTATTTATTAATATAAAAAGTAAAAAAGTTCTTTATAAGTTATATATTTTTTATATTATTAATTATTTTAAGTTAGCTTGACTATTTTAAAAGAAATCAAGTTGTTCCGATGATGCTCGCTTAGAAGAAGAACTACCATCAATTTTTTTTTCTTTAACAATCATTATCTTTCTTTCATAATCTTCTAACAATTTGCTACATTTTTTTGATATACAAACGCCCTCTTCAAATATAGAGAATGCCTCATCTAAAGAACATTCTCCCTCTTCCATTTTTTGAATAATTGTTTCTAATTTTTTTAAGCTCTCTTCAAAATTATTAATGGATACGTTTTTTTTTGTAGCCATTACATGCCCCTAAATTGTGAAAGATAATTATCTATAGAAGATGCACGTGAAGATGCAAAATTATAATACTCTGCTATCTCTTGATTTGTTGCAAGCGATTGAAATTTCGTCAGAAACACTACATATAATTCTAATGCTTCATTTAATTTTTCTTGTCCTTCATACATTTGTGCAAGCATAGTTAAAGATATAGCCCCTTCGATACTCATATGATTAGAATAACTTTCATAAATTCTTTTTGATAAATCATACCTTTGAGTATTAGCATAAATATTTGCAAGCTGCATATCAATAATTTTCATTACTTTTTCATCATTTGACCCAATTCTTTTTGCTTCTATTAAAACTTCTTCAGCCTTCTCTAAGTCAAACCTTTGCATGAGTATTTGTGAATAGGCAACATATGCCTCTGCTGTCTTATCTATCTTCGCCTGCTCTCTTAGCACATTGGCATGAGAGCGAGTTAATTGCTTTTGTGTTTCCAGTCTAGAAATCATATAAAGAATCTGCTGATAAGAACCATTATTTTGAAGCGACCTTTCTGTAACGTTCTTACCCCTGAAAAATATTTTCTTCGCTTCATTTAATTCATCAATAGCTTTATTCAAATATTTTTTTTCATCCTGCTCGGGTGTATCATCGCTTCTTGCTATAGATTCATAAGCCAACGCAATATTTATATGTGCTTGAAAGGCATGCGGGTCGCTTGCTAACATATCATTAAAATATTTTATAGAATTTTCATAATTGCCCTTACTACTTTCTTTGGCAGCAACCCTGTAAAAAACATAAGGCATATCATTACCCAAATAAAGCATATTAGAATATTCTTCTTCTTTTTTTTGTTCTAGCAAATATATATCATTTAATATTTGTTGCCTTTCACTTTCTTCGGTAGTTTTAGCCAACATAATATTATAATTATTGATAACTATATCAAATGATTCTATTTTAGTAGATGAATAATTTATAAATATCTCTCTTGTTAGATAATCCCAATATTTACGCTCTTCTATCTCTCCTCGTACTGTATACATATTCCAATAGTCTTCATCTGTTTTGAGATTTGGATATGGCAATGGATACATACTCACAAAATAAATATTATCATTTGGCAAATATAATTCTTTTTTACTATCTACTCTAATAAGATTTTCATCTATAAGGCTATTAATATCTATTGAAATTTTGTCATAGTTATATACCCGATTAAGTAATGCAGAAGCAAGTGTCTGATATTCAGAAACTGTCATTTGATTTAGAAGATATAATTTATCAATTAATGAATAGCGTATTGGCTGCACTTTATATAAAAGGCCATATTTTTTGAAATAATAATCGCCCATATCACTTAGTCGATCACGCTTCCATGTTGTATAATATGGTCGCCCACTCTCAATAAATGTTTTATCTATTTCATCACTAATATCATTTATCCAAGAGAAATTTACTTTCATTAAATTGCCATATATACGTTCAAAAACATTCCCTTTTTGGTCATAGACTTTTATATCAGGACGTCTTCTCTCAACCATAGTATAATAAGCAAGCCCAAAGACCTGATTATCCCCACCCTCTGTAGCAAGTATAGCATTTGACGGGAGTGTATTCATCATGTTAAAAGAATAATCATGATTACTCCAATTATTTGATTCATCATTTCTTTTGAAATTTGTCATAAATGGATATGCCATTATCGCAATAACAACAGCAATAGAAATATATTGGCTTTTACTAATCCTCTTATACCATATCCCTTCGGTAGAAATAACATTTTCATTTGATAGAAACTTTTTTATATTTTTATTGGCATATTCAATATACCATTGTACACCAAATAAAAGTATCATTGCATAATATAAAGTGCCCGGCAGAAAAAACACATCAAATATAGCCATCGACCTATCATTTGCAGGTGGATTTACATATATAGTAAGTGGAACTGTATACATAAAAAAACATACTGTAGAAAATATAGCTATAGGCTTATTCTTTCTAATTATTTGTATAATACCCGGTATCAAAAATAGTAAAACAACCAATGTTAATTGAGTTTTATATATTCTAATAAGTGCTAAGACTTGTTCAAAATGGAGTAGAAAATCGGGAGGCACATCAGCACCTGCATTGCCATACTGTTTCCTATGTAGCATATTAAAAAAGTAGCTTAGATTTTCCCATCCACTCGGCTCATTAAGCTGCCCCCAATTAAGAGGTGGTAATGCACGAGCCCTTATAGGCATATAAACATATACCAATGCCCCAAGCAAAAATGCAAAAAGCATTTGATAATATACTATTGTTATACCTGATATATAATCATGGTCTTTACCAAATCTATCTGTTTTTTGTAATATATACTTGTAGATAAAAAACCATACTAACATAAAAAATGATGGCCAAAATATAACAAACATACCTTTATATAAATTTGGATATATTGGGTCTGACAATGAGCCTATTTTAGCTGGGTCTATGAGATAAGATTTATCACCTAATGCTTTAATAATATCCATAAATAAATCTGGATTCATCAGAGGCTTAAATATTATTTCAAAAAAATTCGTATCTCTTGCGATACTATAATGGAAGAAAAGATTAGATTGGAAGTTCATTATAAATCTTAGATAAGCAAAGCCACCAACTATTATAAAAATAGAAAATATAACTATAGATATAAATGACGTTTCGAGATATTCAATGTATCTATGTTTATTCACTAATATAAGAACTAATAATACAAAAAGTAATGGTGCTATACCAAATGGCAAAATTATATGCTGATTTCCAAATGCTGTACCATAGATAAAACCAAATGCCATAAGATATCTTGTTCCAAAATATGAATGCTCTTCATGTGCTTTATTCCAAACATCTTCAAACCATATGAGTAATATAAAAAGTAAAATTGACACCTGTAGGATATTCATAGCATATGTTTCTGCTATCACAGCCTGTGCCCACATATTATCAGCAAAGGCAAACATTAATGAAGTTAATGCTGCTGGTATATGTATTATTGGATTAAATCCTTTAACTGTCTTCCTATTTTGTCCAATCAATTTGATAAATATCATATATACAAAAAATATAGAAACCGCAGCACAGAAGGCAGAAAATGCATTCGCCCTCCAAGCAACATTACCAAATGGTAGATACGTAAATATTTTTGTCATAAATACATATAATGGATAGCCCGGAGCATGTGCCACACCCAAAAAATAACTCGCTGTAGTAAGTTCACCATTATCTCCTGATGAAAGAGATGGTGTTAGTGTTCTTATATATAGAAGAAAAGAAGCTAGAAAAACAAACAATGCTATAAAATAATCGAGCCTTTGCAGATGATATGGAACAATACTAATACGTTGCCATATATAAGTTTTATTAATATTCGATTTAATTTTTTCTTTGGGTTTAATTGTATTTTTTATAAGTACTTTATTTGATTTTTTATTTAATTCTGAAATATAGTCTTCTATAAGTGTTTCATCTCTATTTATTTCAGTAGCTATCTCTGGTACTGTTTTTGTAGAAATGTTTGCCTTTATATAGTCTTTTTCTATAGATTTTAATTGATTATTATTCATATTGTTTCCCAAAAAATTATGTTATATTATATAAAAATAGTTATTTAACCGAGTCCATTGAAATATGATTATATTAGATTAATGGATATTTGTCAAAAGGGTTAAGAAGATGAATATATCGAAAGCGGCACATATAACACTTGTTAAGATTGCGATAAAAACAAGAATCAGGATGATGAAAACATCAATTCTATGCACCGCGCTTTCGCTAAATAAAACTCTATAAAGAGCTAAACATTTTACTAAATGTTTAAAAAATAATAAATTGACTAAAAAGTCCATTCTTTTGGCTAGAGCACAAGACTCCATGCCTAATGACATGATTTTCATTTTAATTCCTGATTATAAAAAATATTCAGTTTGTTTTTATCGCAATATCAGAATAGCAACTTTTTTTAAAAATGTAAAGTGTAAACATATTTTTATAAGTTTGTAATGAAAAAATAAAAAGAGTAGTGGTAATGTTTTTCTGTACTTCTTAAGAAACTTCTTAAGTCTATATTCTTATATCTTATTATTGAGTATTGGATAGGCTATACTAATTAGGACAAAAAATATTCGACCATAATCTAATAAG
>CAMRBQ010000062.1 GCA_947040495.1 uncultured Spirochaetia bacterium | reverse complement strand
ATACTGATAATCTTAGAAATGCTAAAGCAACAGATACTTACAAATGTAAAGGTGGCGGTCAAGAAATATTTGAGCCTTCATTTACATTCCATGGATTTAGGTATGCTGAAATTTCTGGTTTAGATTATATGTTAGATAAGGATGATATTGAAGGGCATGTTGTATATTCGTCAAATGAATGGATAGGACATTTTGAATCGGATAATTCGATGGACAACAAACTTTATCAAAATATACTTTGGGGTCAAAGGGGTAATTTCCTTGATGTTCCGACTGATTGTCCTCAGCGTGATGAAAGGCTTGGTTGGTCGGGTGATACACAGGTATTTGTAAAGAGTGCATGTTATAATAGCCATGCGGTAAATTTCTATAAGAAATGGATAACAGACCTTGTTTATTCTCAAAGAATTGATGGCTCATATACAGATCTTGTGCCTTATATTAGTCTTCTAACAAATAACTCTCTAACTAATACTTCTGATGCTGGTTATCTCGCCTGGGGTGATGCAGGTGTAATAGTACCTTATACAATTTATTTAATGTTTGGCGATATAAATATACTTAAAGATAATTATTATTCAATGAAAAAATTTATTGCTTTCTATGAAAATGATTGTGATAATTATTTGAGAGGCGATATTGGCTATGGTGATTGGCTTTCTATAGATGATACTACACCGAGAGAAGTAGCCTCTACAGCCTTTGTTGCGTATAGTGCATCTCTTATGAAAATGATTGCTCTAACACTCGGATATAAAGAGGATAGTGATTACTATCAAAATTTATTTTGCAATGTGAAAAATGCTTTTAATAAAGAATTTGTAAATCAGAAAACAGGGAAGATTAAAGGTGATACTCAAACAGGATATTTAATGGCTTTAAAGTTTAATCTTGTTGAAGGGAATTAAAAAATCTTGTTGTACAGAAATTAAAGGATAGAATTATTAGAAATGGATATAAATTGTCAAGTGGATTTATTGGAGTGAGCTATTTATTACCTATGCTTTCTGAGTATGGTCTAGATGATATTGCATATACAATACTTTTACAAGAAGATTTTCCTTCTTGGTTTTATAGCATAAAAAACGGTGCAACTACTATCTGGGAAAGATGGAACTCTTATACGGTAGAAAATAGCTTGTCAATAAATGCTTATGGCTTTGCAGATACGGCTATGAATTCATTTAATCATTATTCTTTAGGTTCAGTATCTGAATGGTTTTATCAGTATATGGGCGGTATCATGCCTAAAATTGAATGCCCTGCGTTTAAAGATTGTATTATAAAGCCTCATCTGGATCCACAAAATAGAATAAAAAAATCATCTGTTGAATATAATTCAATAAATGGTTTGATAAAAAGCAAATGGGCAACTGAAGGAAATAGTTTGAAAATGTATTTTGAAATACTTGCCAACACAATTTGTGATGTGTATGTACCAAAAATTGATAAAAATATGGAGAAGGAAAAATTATCTTTAAGCGATAACAAATATTTGGTTTTTAAAGAAAGTACTAAATCTTACTTTGTATTTTCCTGCCAATCAGGAAGTTACGAAGTCTCTTATTAGACTTTAATATTTATGGTTCCCATCATTTAATTAATAGATTAAATATATTTTAATGATGTGTACCAATTTTTGTTAAGTATTTTTAGTTTGTATGATTGCTTATTATATCTTTTATTTCATTAAGAGATAAAGCGTCGATTAAAATACTTGAAGCATCATAATATTCTTTTTTATTTTCAGGGATAAGAGATATGGCTTTTTCATAATCTATCTCTGCTATAACCTCCTCTTCTGTAAAAGAATAAAATGCAACAAACCATTGGTCAACTTCTAATGGCTCTTCTGTTTCAGGATTGTCAAAACCATAAGGAACAACGGGCTTTAGAGGAAAAATGCTAGTAACCTCTTCACTTAAAACATATCTACCTATGATAGCGTTTTTATCATCTTTATAAAACATTGGTTTTGGATAGAATGCATCTATATTTTGTTTTTCATGCATATAATCTCTAAAAGCATCTAAGCTTTTATTATTGATAAATATAGCCGCTTCTTTTTTTCCTACAGATAAATTCCACATAGCACAAAATAAATTAATTATGTCTATTTCTGTTTCTTCTTTTAAAATGTCTTGTGACCAATCTTCTATTGCATTTAAAGAAGTTGTTATAAACATATCTCGAGAATTATTGATGTCTTCAATTGTAGTTTCTTCGCCATCCATATCAATATCAACATTGCCTCTCCAAGCCTTGGTAATACGCAATGCACAATCAACGAAATCATTTATTTCTTCAGAAGATGTTGGATACAAAAGCCTCATGTAAACCTCTTTTGTTTCTTCTTCAGCACAGTCAACTGTAAAGCCTCTACCTATACAGTTTGGATTATAGACAATAATATCATTTGGGTCCATTGCTTCTTCATACTCACCAAGCCTTACACCATCAAAATATCCAAAAGACAACTTATCACCTAAGATAATATTTCTATTTAATTTTTTCTTTAATAGACCTTTTTGTTTTATTGTTATTTCTACAGACATAATATTCTCCAAATTAAAATATTTTTTGATTGTAATATAATTTTTTTGAGAAGTCAATAAAGAACAAAATACTTACTTTTAAACATTTGTTTTAAATGTATTTTATAGTATCATGTTTGGAATAATTTAATTTAGGGGCATATTGTATTGATAAGTAAAAAATTTATTTTTGTAATATTTTTGTTTTTAATAAAGCATACGATATACACACAAGAAAATAATTCTACTATAAGAAGTATAAAATTTGAAGGATTGAAGCGTACAAGAATAACTACATTAGAAAGTATTATAAAACCAATTGATGTAGGCTCCCCTTATACTTCAAAAACAACAAATCAAATAGCACAAAAACTTAATGAGGAAAATATATTTAAACCTTTTATATATTTTTATGTCACAGAAGATAATAATAATGTTGATATTGTTGTAAATGTACAAGATAGATGGACATTGATTCCATCGGTTATATTTTCTGTATCAGATAATAGCTGGTTTTTTGGTGCATCTATATGGGAAAAGAATTTTTTGGGATTTAATAAAGAATTATTTGCTTGGGGTGGATATGGTAGTACAGGCTGGAATACAAAAATACAATATAAAGATAAACGTTTTTTTAATGATAATATTGATATGCATGCTTCTGTAAATGGTGGAGAATCGGAATATATAGATATGGATTTAATAAACAACGAATTTATTAGGTCGTACAAAAATGCTTTTGTAAAAACAGATGTTGGTTTTTTGTTTTCTGTTTTGGATTTTTTAAAGATTGGGGCGGGATTAAAGCATGAGATTTTTTGGAATATAAAAGATAATTTAAATGTCAATCCTTTGCATAATATAAATTCTTTGGGTCTATATGGTTCTATAGAATTTAAAAAATATAATTATGAATATCCCTTTGAAGAGGGTGTTGCAGTAAGAATTAATGGTGGTTATCAATTTAGCCTCATAGATAGTTCACCCGGTTACTATAGTATTTCAGGCGAGGTGAACAGTGCTCTGATATTAACGCCAATACAACGCATTGGTGGTGGGCTATTTGCAGGATATGGTGATATGCCTGCTCAAACTGAGTTTCGTATAGCAGGTCTTATTGGAAGATATACTCTACCACAAACATTCATAGCGGCCGATTATTATGCTTCTATGATTGGGTTTTATGAACTAATATTTATAGACCTCGCATTGCCAAATTCAATACCATTTGGAAGGCTCGGGTTTCAAATTTTTTATGAGGGCGGTATATATGGTTCTGATGTATTAGATTTTAGTTATCATCATGGACCGGGGATTGCATTGCTGACATATCTTAATAATATTTCAATGCCTCCAATAGAGTTGAGACTAGGCTGGAATATAGTAAATAGCGAACTCTATTTTAGATTTGGTGTGTTCAGGTATTTATAAATTAAAATAAAAAATATTGTTGTAATATATGGTAGTGATGCTTTTAATAATATATATAAAATTTTGCAATCATTGGATATAGCAAAAGATATAAAATCTTACTCGCAGTTTACTTCACTACCCTAGTACTACAATCATGTACGCTAATGCCTGAGGTATATCAGGTACTATATCAGCATTTAAAAATTCAAGTGGTGGGAGCATAAAATTAATTGATTTCCCTGCTTTATCAAGTAAACCGTTTATTTTTTCAGTACCACTAGGTTTAAGTATTCCATTTTCATCCGTAGCCATAATTTTTACATCACTTTTAGTAATAGGTTTTGCAACTCCATCTTTAACTATATTTAGATTATTAAAAGCAGTAACAAATTTTGTTTTCAAATCATTAACTGTTGTACTTGTATCAAAAAAGTCAGTAGCTGGGTTGCTTGTTGTATGAATATCTTTATTAAGAAATGTGTAGACCTGTACATTAGCCCCGGGTTCATATACAGCTTGATTGAAAGGATATTTAATAGGCTGTTTTACATCATTATCTTTTGGTATTGTAAGTACATATTCCTCATCTATTTTGTACTCTTTTATTTCAGGCTCAAGATTGCCACAAGAGATTGTGAAGATAGACAAAGCCATCATCAAAATTGTAATTAGTTTTTTCATATAAAATCCCCTTATCATTTAAAAATCAGTTGTTATTCATATCACATTGAATATAGAGTAAATCAACTAAAAATCAAGCTAAAATATTGATATAAAAAAATATTATTGTATTATAAAATATATGGAAGATAATAATATTGTTGTAATATATGGTAGTGATGCTTTTAATAACACATATAAAATTTTGCAATCTCTAAATATAGCAAAAGATATAAAATCTTGTAGTCGCATTGGTATAAAGCCAAACCTTGTTGTTTCGCAAAAATCTGAGCTCGGTGCTACAACAGACCCTGAAATTGTTAGGGCGATAGTACAGTATTTACAAGATAATAATCATAAAAATATTGTTATATTAGAAGGCTCATGGGTCGGAGATAACACCAAGCGTGCATTTGAAGTTTGCGGATATAATGCTATTGCGAAATCTTATGGTGTGGAAATTCTAGATTTGAAAGGCGATAAAAGCATAACAAAAGAAGTGGGCAATCTTAATCTTGCTATATGTAATGAGATGACAAAGATTGACTATCTCATAAATGTACCAGTTTTGAAAGGGCATTGTCAAACGAGAATGACTTGTGCTTTGAAAAATTTGAAAGGCTGCATACCCGATAGCGAAAAACGTAGATATCATACCTTGGGTATTCATAAACCTGTAGCATATTTAAATACTTTGATAAAAACCAACCTTGTTATAGTTGATGGCATCTATGGAGATTTGGATTTTGAAGAGGGTGGTACTCCTCTTAATATGAATAGGATTATTGCCTGCAAAGATGCTGTAATGGTAGATTCATATGTATGTGAACTTATGGGTATAGATATTGCTGATGTAGAATATATTACTTTGAGCGAAATGCTTAATGTTGGTAGCACAAAATATAATAAACAAAATATAATAGAATTAAATGGAAATGAAAAACTAGAGTTGCCACAGAGAAAAAATGATATTATAAAGTTTGATAATGTCGTTGAAAAAGATAGTTGCTCTGCTTGTTATGCATCATTAGTACATGCCTTAACAAGAAGTAATAAAAAAAATATAAAAGAAAAAATATGTATAGGTCAGGCATTTAAAAATCAAAAAATAGATGATGCTATTGGTATTGGTAAATGTTGTAATCAATTTTCTACATATGTGAAAGGATGTCCCCCTACAGCTAGGGATATAATAGAATTTTTGGATGATTATAAATAATAGTTTTGCATGTCATTAGTTATAGTATTAGATATACAAATTGTATTTTTTGTTTTCTAGTATAAAATATGGGGACGCTATGGCTACATTTATGAGAAGGCATATAACAGTAGAGGACGATTTTGTTTTTATAGATATTCCATTTTGTATTTATGGATATGATGTGGATATATTTTTAAATGATATAAAAAGCGTTAAAGATTATAAGTTTCCAATAATAAATGTAAAAAATGTGGAATTGCCAAATATAGATTTAATGGAGCTATTGGTTAGCATACATCAAATATTTGAAAGAGATAGTAGAACTACTATTATAAATGCATCGAGAAACTATCAAAAATTGTTTAAGATTTACTTTTTGGACTCTACATTTTTTATAGTTTATTCAAAAACAGATGCTATGAAATATTATAAAAATTATATGTTTGAAAGATTATGGAGATGACAACAAGGTATCCAAATTATTCGGGTAGTTTTTATCCTGAAAGTAGAATTAACATAATACAGATGTTTTCTTCATTTATATCTGAAATCTCTATAGAAGATAAAGAACAAAAATATAAAAATGCACTTGCTATAATTGTGCCACATGCGGGTTATGTATATAGTGGAAAATGTGCTATGCATGCTTATAATGTTATAAAAGATTATGATTTTGATACTGCTATTATTATTGGTAGAAGCCATAAATATACATTTGATTATGCATCAGTAGATAGCTATAGTATTATAAAAAACCCTGTTGGGGATATAAAGCGAGATGAAGATATATCTAAATATTTATTAGAAACATATAGCATATTTACAGAGAGCAAAAAAGAGCATGACTTAGAACATTCGCTTGAAGTACAAATGCCTTTTATTTCATATTGTAATGACAACTATAATAAAAATATAAGTGTAGTATCTATATTATTAGGTAATGATATTATTGATATATCTAGCGAGATTGTAGCTACTATTAATAACTTTAATAATAAGCGTATTTTGATAGTATGCTCGACAGATTTATCGCATTTTTATAATTATGAACATGCAAAAAGTCTTGATGAGAATTTTAAAAACTTGTTAGTTAATTTTGATGTTGATGGATTGGCTAAGGCTAGTGTTTCAAAAGAGAGTAATATTAGAGCGGAGGCTTGTGCTATGGTTGCAGTTATAAATACTATAAATATAGCAAAAAAAATTGGCAAAAAAAATATTTATATTTTGAATCAATGTAGCTCTTATGATAGTGATTTGCCTGCTTCTAAAGATAAAAATAGGGTTGTTGGATATATGTCTGCAATAATATATTAGGTTATAAAAATGTTTTTTAATAAAAAGATAAAAAAAATGGATTCTGATTCTTCTACTCCTACAGAAAATTTGGATTCTAATAATTTGGATAAAAAAAATAAAAAGAAAAGAAAAATTAAAAAAAGATATATTTTAATATTTATATTTTTGTTTACTTTAACTGCTTTATCCGTGGTAAGATTTACTATATTGACAAATGAAAAAGTTGAAAATATTATTACTTCTATATTAAAGGATTCGCTTGGTCGTGATGTTGGAATCGCTTCATTCAAATATTCTGTATTATTTACACATGTAGAGATAGAAGATATTATAATTTATAATTCTGATAAATTTGATAATAAAGAAAATGTTTTATTAGATAGGATTCATATTCGACTATCTATACCGAGCTTGTTTTTGCTTAAAATAAAAATAAAAGATATATCATTTGATGGTATTAATATATATATATTTACAGATGAAAATGGCAATTGGAATATCCCAGATTTAAAGCAAACAGAACCGCCACCACCACCCGACCCAGATAAAAAACCATTTCATTTATCTAGCATAGATTTTCTAAAATTTTTAGTTGATATAGATAATATCTCTATAAAAAATTTGAACATATTTGCGAACAGTATAGAACATGATAAAGACAATGGATTTGATGCCATACTAAAAAACTTTAATTTTGAATTTGCCTTTGCTACAAAAAGATTTCCTATATCAAAAATGTTGGGAGTTTCTGCCGTAGATTTTATCGATGAATTAAAATTAAAAATGCTCATGAATGAAGCTGATAATATTAATTTTGAAAATGCCATGGCAAATTTTAAATCAAACTTTCTTTTTGATTTAGATATAAGCTATCCTCAAGATGAAAAATTAGCATTCGATTTAGATATAGATACAGGCAGTAGTGAGGCTAATATAAATAATGAAAAAATTAATAATATACAAACTTCATTTCATCTTCATCATACTATAGATAAAGATAGCGTATCTATTAATTTAGAAGAGTTATCTTTTTATCTTTTTAATGAAAAAGCATTGGGGGTCAGTGGATATTTGAACAATGTTAATAGTACAAATGCTACAGATATTTTTATAAATAATGCATCTGGAAATATAGACCTTGGAAAACTCAATACTTTAATAAATATATTTTTGCCATCTTTGGGGATAAATACTTCGGGCAATATTATTATTGATGATATTACCCTTGAGGGCGGCAATAAATCATTAAATACCTATGTTACTTTATTGTTAGATAATGTTGATTTTAAGATGGGCGAAACTATATCTTTGAATAATTTAAATATTTCAAATCATATGGATTTTAATTATAAATCAAAAAATCTTATGGACAATCATGTAAAATTAAAAACATTATTGTCAATGGATAATCTAGATATTGCTGGTTTGCCTAGCGCCATCAATACAGTGCTCGATATTGATATTGATGCCCCACTTTCTGGTATAACTTCTATATCGCAGGCATTAGCTGATGAAAATATAAAACCAAATATAAATATAAATATAAATGAATTAACTACAAAGTTTAATGAAGCGGATATAAATGGAAATGGTTATATAAAAATAAATGAGCCTTTTGAACTATCATTAAATGTTGTTGGCTTTGCTTTGAAAGATTTTACAGATAATTTTCTTAGGGGCAGGGCAAATTTAGACGTGCTTTTATCGGGCATGATAATGAGTGCTATAGATATTGATATAAATGGAATTATAAATAATTTTTCATATAATATGGAAGGCGATGTGTCTAGGATGGCGAAGGCTAATCTAAGTCTTGATGCTCGGGCTAATTTAATAACCGAAGAAGTTAAGTTAAATGCACTTAATATATCTTTGAATGATTTTTTAGATATAAAGGCAAAGGCAGATTTAAAAGGCTTGGGCTTAAAGGGCGGTGTGTTTGATATAGAAGAGATGCGTATTGCACCATACTCGATAAAAAATTGGCTTAGCCCTAATTTTGCTTCAATATTAAATAGTATACCTTTTGAAGATGACATATATATAAATAATATTTTATATTATGGATTAGATTTGGATAATAAGAGGGCTAGTATAACAAATAGGGCTGAAATAAATATTTTAGATGATAAATATCCGCTTAATGATTTAGTGCTTAAATTAAATAGTGATGTTAATTTTTCTAAAGATATATCTGCCAATATAAGAGAATTTGAACTTTCAAGTGAGACTAATAATTTTCATGTAAAGGCCAATGGATTTGCAACTCCAAATATTAATAATATGAATGTTTTTTATGATATAGGTTTTGATAATGAAAAAATAATGTTGCCTGCTTCAATTAGTGTTGGTGGGCTATTATCATTAACTGGAAATTTAAAAGAGAGCATTGCCTCGGGCAAGTTTAAGAGTGAGGATTTTTTCTTTAAGCTTGGTGATACAGAAGAAAATGAAATGTTGCTTGAAGATTTAAATGGAGATTTCGATTATCATTTTGATATTATAGCCAATAGATATGGCAAAGATGATAATCTTACTATGAGTAGATATACCCCTCTAACACATCAAGAGCCTAATATATCTTTTAAGCAATTTAAGTTAAACCTCAATATACCGGGTATTATAAATGATGCCATAAGGGTGCTAGATTTTAGTGCTGTGTTTGATATTAATTCCCATGCTATTGCGATGAAAGATGGCAATGCTTCTCTTTATATTGGTGGCGAGAGAAATGATATAGACTTTTTCGATTCTGTAGAAAAAGGGACTTCACCAAAAAGAGGTGCTATCTCTATACCATGGTTTATTTTTGACATAGGCGATTTTACAACGACCACATTTAAATATGATATGCGTATTTTGGCAAGCGATATAAATCTTAAATATTTACTACCGCCTGAGGGTAGAGAAAATATAGATGAAGAAAAAGTGCTTGTAAACTTCACAGGCGATATTGCAGGTGTGGGAATAATGCCTTTGCGTTCGATAAATATAAGTACATTCTTTTTGGGTATAAATAAAATGTCATTAGAATTTTCAAAGTTTTTGGTTGAGATGATAAAGCCACTTAACCCAAGTATTGAAGCTGTTGAAAATATTATTCGATTTGGTTATGACCCAAATGTTATAGAATTTAGTATTGCAAATAATAAGCTATTTACAACTTTCTATTTTAGAGACCAAAATCTTGATAAGAAAAGACAACAAAAGGCACAGCTTGTAGGTTTTAAAGATGATAGATTGAGGCTTGAGCCCATACTTTTTTCAGATGTAATAAGCTATATTGAAAGTATTATGAACTAGGGAGTATTTTTTATGCAAAAAATTATTTTTATATTATCTATATTTATATTTATTAATTCATGTTCAAAACTTATTTTGGTAGAAGAGCCACAGATGCGTGTTTTGGGTGGTAAAACTTTAATTGAAGCACAGGTGCTTGGTAGATATAGACAAATTGATGAGGCAGCATATCAGCTATCTGTATTGACTACTGGTTATGATAGTGTATCTCTTGTGTCTGTTGATACAAATATGTCTGTAGAAGAAAATAATAGATATAAAACTGCCATTATAAGAAGTATGTATAATGAAGATGAGGTGACAGATTATAAACTTTCTCATTATATAGGTGAAAATAATAAGGGCTATTTATCATATATGAAAGATGTTCTTACAAATGGTCAATTAAAAGAATATTCAAAATCTAGAAATGATCATATCAAAACACTTATAGATCAGGAAAATCTTGATAGAGAGACAGTTGCACAATATTTAATATTATCAGATGAAAAACTCACAATGGCAAATATCGCTCAAATAGAAAGTGCTTTATATAAAAGAAATATTGAGAGATTGGAAAATGATATGTATTATCAGCTGCCTAATAATGAGTGGATTATTTATACAAATGATAATAAGTAATTACTATATATTTTAATCTAGCATTATCATGTCTATTGCACCTTGAAAATATTTGTAATTCTTATACTATAAAGAAATGCCTACAGTTACATCAAAATATTTATTAAAACTTGTATCAAGAAGTTTTGCTATATGTATACCTTTACTCGATAAAAATAAAAGGGTAGAAATAGAAAACCAATATTTGCTTGCACGCTTTTTAGACACAATAGAAGATTCTAGCAACAGTCTAGAAAATAAAATATCTTTGAGTAATGCTTTTATAAATATATTAGAAAGTGAAGATATGGCATGCTTAAATGATATAAAAAAATCTATATTAAATGATAGCGTATCCGTTCATGATAGAGTGCTTATAGAAAATAGTTATTTGGTATTTAAAATATTTTTTTCATTTAAAGAAAATATTAAAAAAGTGTCAATTCACTATTTAAAAGAGATGAGCAATGGAATGATGAAATATCAGGATAAAAAAGTATATACATTTGAAGAGTTTGATGATTATTGCTATTATGTTGCTTCAACAGTTGGGCTTTATCTAACAGATATTGTATCTATAGTTGATAATATAAATCTTGATAAAAATGATGCTATCGCATTTGGAAGATTGCTCCAAAAAATAAATATTTTAAAAGACGCCAAACTCGATTTGAAGGATAATAGATTTTTTCTACCATTGTCATTATTTGAGAACGATGACCCATCTCCATATTTTAATGAAAAAAAATATAAAGATAAATCTATGATAGTGCTTGATAGTATTATTAGTAATATTGAAAAAGAATTGTTGCCAACATTTAGATATATAAAAAGTATAGAAAATAATGCGGCAGGCTATAGAAAATTTACTTTAATAGCGTCTATTATGGCTTATAAGACATTTGTAC
>CAMRBQ010000061.1 GCA_947040495.1 uncultured Spirochaetia bacterium | reverse complement strand
AACATATTTATTGGCGAGCCTGTAAAGATGAATAGAAATGATGTTATGGGTATAATATTAAAAACGAAGATGGGCTATTATACAAATGATATCCTTGATAATTATTTGGGCAATATTATAATTTAGGTGATATGTTTCAAACACATATATAATGGAGTATTGATGAAAAGAAAAAATTTGATTATATTGATTTTGTTTTTGCTTGTATTTTTGAATACTATTTATAGTGCCAAAAAGAATGATGATAGTCAATGGGTTTTGAAAATAGATGATAGTGTTATATCTAGGGAGCAATTTGAAAACGGACTATTTTTTGCTTTATCATTAAATAATGAAAATGATGATATTATAGCAAATATGATTAATGAATCATCTGTTAGGGTTTCATATGCCGATTTTCTTATAAATGAGACGCTATTACTTAAAGATGCGGATAAGCGTAAATATTTTTCTAGTAAGGATGAAAAAGTATTTATAAAATCAAGTTTGCGTTCTGCTAAGGCCTCATTTTATGCAAAATATATTGCTGATGAATATAAAAATGAAATAGAGATTACAGATTCTGATATAGAAAAAGCATTTGAAGTAAATAAACATATATTTAATATTTCTGAACTCAATGATAGTAATAAAAAAAATATATATAATTATTTAGTAGCTATGAAAACAACAGAGATGCTTAAAGAGAAAATAAAAAATCTTAGGAAAGATATAGACATAAAAGCTGATTTATATGTTTTAGAAGATATAAAGTCATATAAAGATTCAACAGTTATTTTAAAAGTTAATAATCAAAAATTAACATTAGGTGAATTTAATATAGAATTAGAAAATGCTATATCTTTCTCAAACCCAATGCATTCTAATAAAGAATTAGAGGCAGATTATGAGGTTAAGGCAAGCTACCTTGATTCTGTTATCAATCAGATGGTTTTTATTGATGAAGCAAATGAATTAAATATTTTGGATATTGATGAGGCAAAATATTATTTAGATATTTATCTTTCATTTACAAAATACCAAAAATACTCAAACTATTTGATGAAAAATTTTTATTCAGAAATAAATGATATAGACTTTGATACTTTAAAAGAATATTTTGATAATAATGTAGACAACTTTTTAAATGTTGGTATTCTTGAATTAAATGAAGTATCAGAAAAACTTATAGAAGATTATATGAAATATGAAGAGGCTCAAAATCAATTTTTATTATATTTACAAGATTTAAAAGATAAATCTAGTATAGTTAGAAATGAAAATTTCTTTACAATGTAAGATATTAATTATATTTTAAGAAAATTAAATCTCGTCAGATTCTCCGCTGATCTTAAATTTTAAAGTGCTATCAGGCATGATACTAACAAGATATGAATATAAAAGCATAGAGCTTTTTAGTATGCCTTTATCCTCATCATACATGAAATAATTTGGATGTTTCTTTGCATAATCATAATATAAAGTTTGCTTGCTTGTTACAAGTGGGCCTATAGCATTATTAACTTTCCATAATAAATAACATGCTTTATCTGTAAAATAATTTGTGCTATCTTGTGAAAGTACATATGAAAATCCATTAGCCGCATCTATATATTTATGGCTATAATAATTTGTAACAGCAGTTGAAAATATATTGTACAATTTCTCATCTATTTTATTCGCATCTTCAAAATATTTTGCATAACTAAATCCAATTATTTCACCATAAGGGCTATCATACTTGATAAGTAGCCATTCATCTTCTTCTGATTTTCCTTTCTGCTTTCTTTTAAATCTACGAAGAACTTCAACTGTGTCATAATTATTTAGATAATATAGTGTCGGACCATCATCTATGCTAGACTTTGGTACTCTATCTCTTATACGAACTTTATCACCTGTAACATAGGATTTCTCATTTATTTCTGGTGTTATATTTTCTACACGTTCTTCTAGTTTTTTTACTAGGTCATTATATTTTTTATTTTCATTATAGCTTAGTTTGAATGGTAGATTTTTTGGAAAATAATTTTCATTGTCAAATATAAATTTTTGTATATCGCTTGTTCTATACATATCAGATAAAAAAGATAATCTATGTATGTTTAATAAAAAATTATTTTTATCATCTTCATCTTCAATTTTTTGATAACGTTGTTTGCTAAGGTAGTAATATATATCATCTTTAGGTATTAAGGATACACTCTCATCATCTAAAATACGTTTTAAAGGCTCTCCATTATATTTAAATTTATTATCTTTATATTCTAATCCCAAAAATGAATAAAAATTTTCAATAGAAAGTTCTTCATCTGATTGACTATTATTTGTCATTTGGCTATATATATTTTCATAAGACTCTTGTATATATGTTGGCTCTTCTTTTATTATAATTGGTATGATTTGTCCGATTAAATAGAGCGCTTCAGCTTCATAACTCGATGGTGAATAATAATAAAGCACTTTTAGAAGCGCATTAAAAGAAGATTTATATCTTTGTTCATAAAAATCATCCCTTGCTTGTAGGAAATAGTTTAGTTCATTATATGCACCAAGAGCACTTGCATCTTCTTCTTTAACTAAATTTTTAAGATATATAAGTGTTTCGCCATCTTCTTCTGTCTCTTCATTTTTTTTATCACAAGAGAGTATGAATATTGACAATAAAATAAAAATAAAAAATATTTTAGATGATTTATAACTATAAAGCATTTTTTTTCCTAAAAGTAAAGATTGAATAAGTTGAGTATATAATTAATTTTTGATAATGTCATCATCGGCTAAATTGATATTGGCTTTTTTTAAAAACTTATCAATAATTATTTTCTTTTCCTCTGTATCATCAGTCTCAAATAAAACATCAACTAATTTTTTGCATTCCGACATTTTTAATAAACGTATAGTTTTTTTTATAGTTGGAACACTGGTTTTTGACATAGATAGAGAATGTATGCCAAGCCCTAAAAGCACGGGACAATATATGATGCTCGCCCCCATTTCGCCACATAGAGAAATATTGATATCGGCTTTGTTAGCAGATAGAGAAATCATTTTTATAAGCCTTAGGACACTTGTATCTAGTGGTTGATAGAGGTAGGCTACTTTTTCATTTGTTCTATCACATGCTAATGTATATTGTATAAGGTCATTTGAGCCTATACTAAAAAAGTCTACATGCTTTGCTAAAATGTCTGATGATATTGCTGCACTAGGGGTTTCTATCATAGCACCTAGTTTTATGTTATCATCGAAGTCAATTTTTTCATTGCGAAGTTGCTCTTTAACTTCTTCAATTATTTCTTTTATTTTTATAATTTCATGTACTACACTAATCATAGGGATAATAACTCGTATCTTGCCATATACTGAGGCTCTAAATATAGCCCTAAGTTGTGTTTTAAATATATTTTGATTTGAAAGGCAAAATCTAATAGCACGCCAACCGAGAAAAGGATTTTCGTCCATTTCAAAATTGCTACTATTAATATTATATCCATCTGCTAATTTATCGCCTCCAAGGTCAAGTGTACGTATTGTTGTAGTTCCTTCTACGCTATCAAAAATATTTTTGTAATATTCAAATTGTACATTTTCATTTGGGAATGGGCCATGGGTCATATATAAAAATTCTGTTCTATATAATCCAATATCTTTACAACCATATTTTTCAATATTAATAGTATCTTCATAGGTATCAATATTTATAGCTATGTCTATTTCTACATTGTCAAGCATGATTGTTTTTTTCTGACTTTCTAACATGCCTTCTTCATAAGATTTTTTATATAAGGCTCTTGTTATTTCATATCCTGCTTTTATTTTTTCGTCGGGATTAATAATTACCTGTCCTGTCTTTCCATTAATAATCATTGAATCGCCGACATTAATCATGCTGGTTATATTTTTTAAGCCTACAATAGCAGGGATGCCAAGGGAGCGAGCAAGTATAGCGATATGAGAGGTGACACCCCCTGTTTCTACAGCAAAGCCTGCGATAGAATTATCTCTAAAATGTAGCGTGTCACTTGGGGTTAGGTTCTTTGCCACAATGATAGCATCTGTATTTATAGGGATGTTTTGTATGAGGCTAACATTATTTAAATTTCTTAATACCCTCGTCCTTACATCCATTATATCATTAGACCTTTCAGCTAATGTTTGATCTGGCAAAGAGCGTATCTTATTTATGTAGTCAAACATAATCTTATTGTAGACACTATCTATGTTCTTTTTTGTTCTCGCGACAGTTTCTTTTATTTGATTATTTATAACTTTATCATTAAGCATTATTATATGTGTGTATAAAATATCGCCTATTTCATTTGCCACTGAAGATTGCAGCTCATTTAATTGATTTTCAGATTCTTTTATAGCATTGTTGAAGCGTTGATATTCTTTTTCTATCTCATCTTCTGTTATAGAGTATGTAGGTACAGATATTTCATCTGAATAGTAAAAGACCTTTCCTAATACTATATTTTCACCGATACCCAATCCATTTATTATTATATTGTTTATTGGCATATTTTATTTCTAATTTTATAATTTGGAACATAGTATAATATTATTTTCTTTATTTTTCAAGGATTTTATAGAGAATTTTTATAGAGAATTGCCGATAGAGTATATAGCATAAAAATATTGATTTTAATTTAGCTAAATAAGTATATGTAAATATGATATTTTGCATTTGACAATATTTGCTTTTAAGATTAGATTTGTGCATATAAAAATTTATTTTTACAAATATGTAGAATAAAGTGGAGGAAGGTCGATGTTTAAAAAAGCGCTTATACTATTTTGTCTTTTTATAGCATTTTCTGTAAATATTTTTGCTTTTAGTATAAAATTTGATGTATCTATGAGAGGCAATCTAGGTCAAATGTCTGGTCTGGGTTCAGATACAAATACTATTAGAGGATCTACTTATAACCTAAGGGTATATTTGGATAATATTTTTGTTTTAGAGGGTACTTCTGTATATGGGGCATCTGTCGGTGCTATATTTGGTTTTGGTGCTATAGATCAGGCATTAAAGACATCACTTTGGGTGCCAGAAGCAGCTACTAAGCCTGGTTATGAAGGTGATTTTATTGGGCAACCTGCTATGCCTATTGTGCCTCTGGTGCATTTGGATATTGGTATAATAGGTAGATTTTTCCCTGTAAACAATCTGAGTATAGGTTTTGGCTTTGTGTTTAATGTTATTATGAATGATGCTACTTATATGTTAAGTGAAGGGAACCCCGACTTTCCTGCGGGTAGTACTGGGTTTGACCCAGGTGCGTTTACAAATGCTTTGATACAACCTCTCATAGGTGATATTGTGCCTGAGATGTTAATTGAGATTACATCTACTAGATTTTTTGGCAATATAGGTGTTGACTTTGGTATGCATGTTAGTGTGCTTTTTAGTCCAATCCTTTTTGGTATAGGTGGAAGTGTTGGCGTACGTTATAGATTTGATCCATATTAGGATGTATTAGATACATTTTTATTAGATATAACAAAGCACAGCATATAACAAAGCACAGCCTTTTATTAAAAATATTAGGTTGTGCTTTTTTTATATTTGGATTGTAAAATGGTTATAGAATACTATTTAAGCAAGCATATTTATTTTAGACGACGACAGGTCTATTTGAAGTCGTAGTATATATTTTTGCCCACCTTCACCAATAGCAAATACATATCTACTTCTAACAGATGGTGCTTCAACTATTGCACTTTGAGGCTTTACAACTGTAGCTCCCTCTGGTGCTGTTTGAATTGCTCTTGTGTTTCTTAGTTGTTGTTGTTCTATACCGGCTTTTTGTATTGTAGCCTGTGTGTCCACTATATTATTTATGTTCATAATGCCCTCCGTGGATATTTTCACATATATAATAAATCGACAATATGAAGAAATACTTTACATAATTTTGGTATACATATTATACGAAAAAGTGTTTTTTATATTTACTTTCTATTTTTCCTACGAAATGTACTTGGGCTTAAAAATGGTAGACGACCTTGCTTCCTAGCATATAAGAGTATTTCAGTAGATATGCTTTCAAATCCATTATCACCATATGTTGTAACATTTTGTATAGATAGTTTATTTTGCATAAGCATTAATGATAAAGACTTTCTATCAATTATAATATGGGCAAGTATTCTGTCATATATGTCATATTCTGCTATTTTAATAAAAACTTCATCTGCATTTTTTATTTGTTCATATACAAAATTGCTTGCCATAGAGCCATATGGTTCTTGCTTTATTTCTGGTGCATCTATGCCTAAGAATCTATACTGTGTATTGTTGTATAATATAGTATCACCATCGATAACAACAATGTCTTTTTTATTAATTTGTATAGATATTTCATTTTTAATTTTATCTGTAATAATAATTTTGGAATTATTTTTATCTTTTAAATTTAATATATATTTATCAGAAATATTTTCACTATTATTTATAATGCATGTATATTTTATATTTTTCTTATAAAGATATGATATGAGTTTTTTGCTTTGGGTATATATATTCATTTTGTTTTTATAAAAAAATATTTTCCATTTTGCTCTTATCCCATAATTAAAATCAGAGATAGCGAATCTATTTTTTATTAATTTTTCTTTCTCTTTATCTCTTTTGTTAAGTGATATAATGCTTACATTTTTGCCTTGATATTTATATTCGCGAATTATTGTATCTATATTTTTATCAAAATGGTTTGAACTATCTATTATGGCAGATATTTCTATCATTAAATTTTTTGCATATATGCTAGTGTGTGAAAATATTAGACATATAAATATAATAAAAATAGCTTTCATAATACTCTATCCAACTATGCATGGAATCGCTATTACTATGATTATGCAAATAGCATTTAATAAAAATATTCTCAAAAATATCTTTTTTGTCATATAGTTTTTTTTCATTTGTAGAAAAGAGATAGCTATAGATCCAAGAGAAAGCGGTATAGGTAGAAATAGACAAATTAGAAACACAGGGAATGTATGAAATGAGGAAAGTCCTGTTGAAAATATTGTTCTTGCAGTATTAAAAAATTCTTCAGGCATCGCAAACATCTTGCCAAAAAAACTAATTAATATCGGGAGTAAAATTATTGCAAATAAAATTATGCTTATAGTTGAATTTATAATTCCCACAATAAGAGGCAATCTCGCAACAAGCGATTTGTCGATTACTTTTTCCTTGCTATGTTGTATTGCTACTATATATAATAAAAAATATAGCCCAAAGATGATAGCACCGCCCACAATACCTGTAATAATTAAAATACCTATCATTGTTTCTCCTTGCGACATTTTTTTATTTTATATATTAATTTAGTTTATATAATCGCTAAAAAATATTATAATAATCATGGCTATGACTATGCCAATAATATTTAGCAAAAATGCTAATAAAAATCTATTTTTTGTGATGTATTTTTTTTTCATTTCTACAAAGATAATGCCCATAGAGCCAATAGAAATTGGTATGGATATAGGAACATAAAGCATGATGTATAAAACAAATGGTCTGTATATGGAAGGGATTGTGAATAATATTTTTCCATTATTGTAAATCTCAGTGGGTATTAAAGTATCTAGACAATTACTTACAAAGACATTCAATGATGTATTAAAAAGAATGATTAAAAGAAAACTTGCATTAATAACCGTATTTATAAACCCTAAAATAATAGGCAGTATAACAACAATTGAGTTATTAGTAATTTTCTTTTTATTTTCTATTGTTATTAGATGTATTAAATAATATAGCCCAAAAACCATAGCACTGGCTATCGCTAAAATAGATATATACTTATACATAGAATCCAATATGTCTAGCACTGTTTCTCCTCTGAACATTTTTTAACTAGAGTATCATGTATTATAATTTGATGTCTTATATTTGTCAAACTACTGTGTACGCTTAAGTTGCACATTATATTTGCATACTAATATTTAAATATTGGATAACTTTATAATACATAGTAAAAAAGTATTGACTTTATTTCTTAAAGTATTAAAATGTGCGAGCAAACAAAACGTAGAGAGCCTCAGGCAATGGATGTTCTACTTCTTATAATTTAAGAAGCAGTCGCCCTTTGGATATGTGTGATCTTCATTACTTAATAAAGCCGACTTAGCTGCACTCGAATAGAGTCCGATGGGCTTTCATTGCCAGATAATACTGTCAAATTAATTCTCATATATTTTGTTAGCATGTTTGTGTTTTTAACTAAGTATAAGGGGATTTTGATGATGTGTTTACTCATAATAACATGGCTGTTCAGGGGTTTTTCTGAAGGGTATTCATCTTTGTACGAAGTCCTTTATGTTTTGTTTGCGCAGACATTAGAAAAACCTTAGAACAGTCTCTTTTTTTTCTAATATCTGTGTTTATACAAAATTAAATAATATTTATTAAACTCATAATTTTTATTTTGTATAATAATTAACCTAGTGGTTGATTTATTATAAATATTATATTAAGGAGTTTTTCAATATGAAAAAACCAATTTTGATTTTGATGATGGCTTTTGCCGTTGTCATGCTTTCTTGTTCTAATGATGAGACGGATCCTACTAAAGATACTCTTGCTCCTCCTCCAGTTACTGGTAATAACATAAGGGTTACAGTAGTTACTATTCCTTCAGGGGGAATTGAACTAGCTTCTGGTTATCCAACAACAACTGTTGGTGCTGTTAAAGTTCTTAATAGTACTACTGCCCCTGCTATTACAATTACACCACATAAGTCTGCTGGCGGGACACAAGAAAATATTGCTGCAGTGATAGGTAATTTGGGTTTCGATAGAGTTGGCGATATAACACATGCAAGTATTATAGCAGAGATGCTTGAAAACATGGCAACTATTGTAAAAGTTGAAATCGCAGAGGGATCTAAGATTACTTCAATTAATGTTACTGATAGAATAGAAGAAAGGGATCATAGTGGGGCATATACTATTACAGTAACACCTGAAACTGGCGAAGCTAAAACTTATAACTGTACACTAACAGTGGTTGCTCCTGCTTAAATAATAATTATTGTTTTAGGGATTAAATTATGCAAATTAAAATAATAAGGCTTACAGATACGGTCTATCCATAAACCTTATTTTAAAAACTTTTGAAAGTCATTAAAAGTTGTTTCCCAGAGAGGTTGTTTAAGCACTTCTTCTCTGGGATTTTTTTATTTTAAGTTTATTATATTCTTTTGTCAAATACATCCATTCTAAAATACAAATACAAATATAAATATATGTTAGCAATGCATTTAATATATACAACTTGAGTCTACACAGTAGTTAGATAAACTATATAATGTGCAACTAAAGCCTACGAAGTAGTTAAATGTTAGCAATGCATTTAATATAGACAACTTAAGCGTACGCAGTACTTTGACAAAAAGATAAATTATATTATACTGAATCGGATTAGAAAATATGGAGTTTATAAATGAGTTGTAGAGTACGATTTGCCCCTTCGCCGACAGGTTTTTTACATATAGGTAATGCGCGCACAGCATTATTTAATTGGCTTTATGCAAAATCAGTAGGTGGGACTTTTATCTTACGCATAGATGATACCGACCAAAAGCGTAGCACCAGTGAGGCAGTCGACATGGCAATTCGTTCCCTCAAATGGATGGGATTAGAATGGGATGAAGGTCCTGGCAAAGATAAAGGCAATGGCCCATATTTTCAATCTGAAAGGCTTCATATATATAAAGAACATATTGATAAATTGCTTGAAAGCGGCAAGGCTTATTATTGTTTTTGTAGTTCTGAAGAGCTTGATATGAAATCTAAGGGTCAGAAAACTTTATCACAGCTACAGATATATGATGGCAAATGTTCTAGCGTTTCGCTTGCTGAGGCAAAAGAGCGTATTGCTAATGGCGAAAAGGCTAGGGTAAGATTTTTTAATAATGAAAATAAAATTGTATCTTTTGATGATGTTGTTCGAGGCGTTGTTAAAAAAGAGAGCAAAGAAATAGGCGATTTTGTTATATTTAAGGAAGATGGATTCCCTACATATAATTTTGCCACAGTTATAGACGAAGCACTCATGGGGATAACACATGTTATACGTGGTGAAGACCATATCTCAAATACAGCGAAGCAGCTGCTTTTATATCAGGCATATAATTTTGATATACCAATATTTGCACATACATCGATGATACTTGGCAGCGATAAAGAAAAACTTTCAAAGCGTCATGGTGCATCAACGGTTATGGATTTTGAAGCCGAGGGTTATTTGCCCGAAGGTATTAGAAATTTTTTAGCCCTTTTGGGTTGGTCGCATCCCGAGGCTGTTGAAGCACTCACAGATGAAGAATTAATAAAAGCATTTACATTAAATAGATTCTCAAAAAGCCCTGCTGTATTTGATATGAATAAATTTAATCATATCAATACTTGGCATATAAGAAATATTGATATAGATGATGCTGTAAGCAGGTTCTTGCCATATTTAATTAAAGGTGGATATATTCCTGAAAATCCTGATGAAGAAAAATTGGCATGGTCGAAAAAACTTGTGATGATTGTAAGAGAGCATTGTTCTATACTTAGTGATATATGTGCTCATGTAGATGTCTTTTTCAAAGATGATTTTGTGCTTACAGATGGAATGCAAAAAGTTATAGAAACAGATGAAAGTAAAAAATTATTAATTTATATAAAAGAGCAAATTGAAAATAGTGATGAGATAACAGAGGCGGTAATGAAAAGCATTATAAAAAATGCACAAAAAGAAACAGGATTGAAAGGTCCACTGCTTTATCATCCTATCCGTTATGCACTTACAGGTAATATCTCTGGTACAGAACTAGCCTCTGTTGCTGAGCTATTAGGTAAGGATAAACTAGTCAATAGAATATCTAGATTTATAGAATAAAATATTTAGGGGCGTTCAAATAAAAAAAATAATTTTAATATTAACTGTAATATTTTTGCTAGGCTGTTCGGGGGTAAATCGAAATGATGACGATTCTATAAGAAAGGCTATTGAGCATAATGGGACATTGACAGGCTCTCAATTTACTTTGCATGGACAAGTCGAAAATATATTGCTATTTTAAAAATATAGCCTCTTATCTAAAATTATGATAGACAATACTTTGTTATCAAGTGATGGAGCGCCTAACGGTATTGATAAACTCAAAAAACTTGGTCTTTATATAGACAATGCCGGATTCTATATAGCTTTTGATACTGATGCGACTCAGATTGACATAGAAGCAACGTTAAGAAAAAACTCTGGAGTTGATTATATTCCAGATCTTAATGAAAGCGGATTTCAACTATTGCAGCTTCAAGGAACAGAGTATAAAAGTGTTGTTGATGGCAGTACTTTAAACGACACAACACTTTTAGCTAGTTTGACTTATACTCCTATAACTACAGATGAACAAAAATATATTTTGTTATTCCCGACCTACAATGGTATTGCAAGAGATAAAGATATCAAAATTACTGTTAATACAGAGGCAACAGTTTACAATAGCTTTCCATTTAATGAGGATGAAGAATCGCCTATTTTAGTTTATGGTACTTCAGTAACACAAGGTGCATCAGCTAGTACAGTTAGAAGTAATTATACTTCAATTCTTTCTTTTGAATTAAAAAGAGAAGTGTTAAATTTAGGATTTAGAGGCAGTGCTTTTTTAGACAAACAAATGGCGGATTATCTTGCGAAAGTTCCTTCTCATATATTTTTTATTGATGTCACATTAAATCTTTATGAAGATGAAACAATTTCTAAAAATAGAGCTTGTTATTTGATTGGCAAATATAGAAAACCCAACCACTGCACTCCAATAGTTGTTGTGTCGAAGTTTCATGAAGGTAATACAACTTCTGAAGGTAAAGAGGGTCAATGTGGAATGGCAAGGCTTTTTAGCACAAAAAATATTCGTCCACAACTAGCCCCTTCC
>CAMRBQ010000060.1 GCA_947040495.1 uncultured Spirochaetia bacterium | reverse complement strand
CCTTTTTATTACATCAAGCATTTCAGATACACCATTAAAAAATGTTATGAAAGAAATAAAATGGCCAATAATTGCAATGCTTATAGTGCTTCTAATTATTACATTTGTCCCAGAAACAGTTTTGTTTTTTCCAAATCTATTTGGTATGATTTAATTTAAATAAAAATAAAGGTAGGTCATTTTGATTTCAAATAATAAAAACTATAGTGGTGTATGGCCCACAATGATAACTCCATTCACTAGCGACAATAAAGTTGACTATGCGGCTATTAAAAACATGGTAGAGTGGTATATACAAAAAGGATGTGATGGCATTTTTGCTGTTTGTCAATCGAGTGAAATGTTTTATCTTTCAGAAGATGAAAAAATAAAAATAGCAAAAACTGTAGTTGAAACAGTAAATCATCGTATTAAAGTGGTTGCCTCAGGGCATACAGCGGATGATATTAATGAACAAATTAAACAATTACAATGTATGGCAGATACAAATGTTGATGCTGTCGTCTTAGTAAGTAATCGTTTGGCAAAAGAAAATGAAAGCAAAGACGTTTTTATAGAAAATAGTAAAAAAATATTTGATGCATTAAAAAATATAGATATTGGTATGTATGAATGCCCATATCCATATAAAAGATTGCTTACAACAGATTTTATAAAGTATTGTGCAGAAGAAGATAAAATGGTATTTCTAAAAGACACCTGTTGTGATATAGATATATTAAAAGAACGTATCGATGCAGTAAAAGGGCATAATCTTGCTTTACTAAATGCAAATACAGCAACATTGTTAAAGTCATTACAATATGGTGGAGATGGATATAATGGCATTATGGGCAATTTTCATCCTGATATATATAAATGGTTATATCACAACTATAACAGTAATAATAAAAATGTTGAAATTGTCAATGCTTTTTTAACAGTATCTGGAGTATTAGAATTAAGAGCATATCCTATAATAGCAAAATACTTCATGAATAAAATAGGATTAAAAATGGATATTTGTACTAGAACAATCGATCCAAATAATCTAACATTAAATGCAAAAAATGAAATAAATGCCCTTGTAGATTTGGAAAAACATATCAGAGGATTGATTTGTATATAAGATTGATATTGTCGTATAATAATTTTATTTTAAACTAGAGGAGTAAAACACAATGAATAACAGTGAATTTGCAAAAGCAATTAAAAATCGAGAAGTTGTTTTTGGTACTTGTATGACTTTAATAAACCCAAATGTACTCTCGGTAGTCGACAAATTAGGCACAGATTTTATTTTTATTGATACAGAACATATTCCATTAAACAGGAAAAATGTTTCATTTGCATGCCGTGTGCTTGAAGGGAAAAATCAGGCATCTATTGTTAGAATGCAACATTCTTCAGATGCATTAGCAAGTGAAATACTTGACAGCGGTGCACAAGGGGTATTAGCCCCATATGTAGAAGATATAGAGCAGGTCAAGATTATAGGTGCAACTATTAAATATCGACCATTAAAAGGCAATAGACTAAGAAAAGTAATTTCAAAAGAAGTTATTCTTACTCAAGAAGAAGAAAAGTATTTTGACAATTTTAACAAAGATAGATTATTTTTTATTAATATTGAAAGCCAAATGGGTATTGATAATTTAGAAAATATGCTAAAAACAGGCTTTGTAGATGGAGTAATTATAGGACCGCATGATTTAAGTGTTAGCATCGGTAAAGCAGAACAATATGATAGTAAGGAATTTGAAGACAAGGTACAAGAAATTATAAAAATCTGTGTTAGAAATAATGTCTCGGTAGGGAATCACTTTTCATCTGGAATTGAAAGACAAATAGAATGGAATAAATTAGGGATGAATATGATTTTGAACTCATCAGATATTGTTTCCTTTGTAAAGACTACCCAAAAAGAAATGAATGAAATGAGAACTAAAATACAAAATACATCACAAGAAACAAATTGTAATATCATTATATAAAATTATCTAAGAGGTTAAATTATGGAAAAATTATCAAATTCAGTTTTACTTAAATTGAAAAGATGGAACACCCCTACCATATATAATGGTTGGGAGCAAATTACAAAACATGATAGACGAACATGCTTTAATAAAGAAAGTGTAGTCGACTACATGCAACAAATGGCACCTATGGTAGGCTATGCTGTAACAGTTAAATGCCAACCGAGCAATCCAAAGCATGCCGAAAACAAAAATGCCTGGGAAGAATATAGAGAATATATTGCAAGCATCAAAGGCCCTAAGATTGTAGTAGTACAGGATTTAGATAAGCCAGAAACATATGGTGCCTTTTGGGGAGAGGTTAATAGTAATGTACATAAAGCACTTGGATGCGTTGGTACAATTACAGATGGGGCTATAAGAGATATTGATGAAATGGCAACAGTAGGTTTCAAAGCCATTGCGAGAAGATTATGTGTAGGTCATGCTTATAGTTGCCCTGTTGAATGGAACTGTGAAGTAGAAGTATTTGGATGTAAAGTACAGCCGAACCAACTCATACATGCAGACAAACATGGTTTTTTAGTAATCCCAAAGGAAGATGAGTTAAACATCTTAGAGGCATCTAGATTTATGGATGACAATGAATGCGATACAGTAATACCCGGTGCTATTATTGAATTCGATAAAAGAGAGCTACTTGATAACATCAATAAAGTAGGACAGCAGTTTGGCAAAAATGCTAGTGAAAAAGATTATCATAATACAGAATGGTAAAAATAAAATTATTTTTAATTAATTAATTTTTTATAGAAGGGATTAATATTAAATAAAATACTAGTCCCTTTTTTTATAATATTTTATAAAAAAAAATGCATGAAGTTACACATTCTTCAAATTTATATAGGCAATATATATAATTAAAAATTTAAATCATTCAAGTATAATCAGACATTGACAACCATAGTTTTTTAATTACAATACTCTAATATAAAGTAATAAATAATTTTTCTAAATAGGAGTATTCAATGTTTCAAACTATAATTATAGAAGCCGAGAAAAAAAGTCTTTTTAGTGCAATCAATAATAGTCATACAGAAATGGCTGACGGGGGCTATGAATTTGTCAATCTTTCATCAAATAATATAGATAATCAGATGATAGTTTTTATAACATATAAAAAATCAATTTTATAAAAACCATCATTTTTCTTAAATAAGACAAATTATTATACAGTATTTCTAAATACTAGCTGCAATTTTATTTAAATTATTTAAGAAAAAAAATATACAATATAACTAGAATTTTACCTTTAATTGTTATATACTGAATGTATATATTTACATAGTTCTATTGTTAATATAAATATATAAAATAATTGTGAGGATTCTATGATAAAAAAATTAGCTAATTTATTAGGTTTGATTATTTTAACACTATCCATATCGGCATGCGGTATCACTTCACTATATGAAAAAACACAAGAGACCCGTGCGACTGCTACCAAATATGATGTAAGCAAATATGCTAAAACAGAGTTTGATCTTGCTGAAAGTGAATTTTTGAAAGCAGAGACTTGGGTATTAGAAGAAAATAAGGAAGAAGAAAAAAATGCCAAAGTAGCTTTAGCAACAGCACAAACTAATTATAACATTGTTATAACTAAGGGCTGGCCTCTTTACAGTGACGATTTAAAAAAAGAAATAGACGAAACTAAGGTTAAATCTGATGAGATAAAATCTAGCGTCTTAGGAGGTGAAGCATATCAGAATGGCGAAATTGAATACAATGCTGCTATGATAGCCTTAGAAGCAAAAGATTATGATACAGCACTACAACATCTACTTTTATCAAAAGAAAATTACACCCTCGCCTATGAAAATGTATATGGTAAATATGAGAAGAGTACAAATGCTTTAAAAGAAGTTAAAGACAAAATAGAAGAGATAAACAAGATAAAAGAAGAAATAGAAGCATTAAAAAAATAAAAAAACAATGATTAGGAAGTTATCAATTTATGAAAAAGATATTTATATTATTATTTATTTCGGTATTCTGTGTATCACTAATTTCTAATGCCCAAGACCCTAAAGAAACAGAAGGGTATAAAAAAGCAGAAGAATTTTATGGACAAGCAAATGAAGCCCAAAACGAAGGGCAATATGACAATAGCTATGAATTAGCTAAACTTGCAAATGATGAATTAAATGTAGTTTATATAGAGGCTATTAAGGCTCTTATGATTGAATTAAAGGGCAAAGCAGATGCTGATATAAAAAAGGCAACTGATGCAGGTGCCCCCACGCAAGATGCAACAGCAGCACTTACTGAAGCAGAAAAAGCAACTGCACTTATAGGCACATTTGAAGGTGTTTTTGAACAAGAAAATGAAAATTATGAAAAAGCCGTGAGTAATTATACCAATGCATCAAAACTTGCGACAACATCACTTGACAATTTTATAAAACAAAAGACAGGTGATACTCAAAAGGTCATAACATCTGCAAAGTCAAAATATAATGAGCTGCTTGCTAAAAATATCATCAAGAAAAATGATGCAAATGACAAATCTATATCTACAATGCTTGCAAGTGCAGATACATCATTAAAAGCACAAAAATTTGATGATGCACAGAAAAATGCAAATCAAGCGATGACATCACTTAGTGGTATTGAAAAAGATGTTGGGACGAAAATAGCTAGCAATAAACAATCTTTAGATGCCTCTAAAGCTAAATATAATGAACTTGTCAAAGCTAATGTAATAAAAAAAGGCGATGATAATGACAAGAAAATAGTCGCTTTACATGCTGATTCTAATAAACTACTTACACAAAATAGTTTTGATGAAGCTTCAAAAAAAGCAAATGATGCAAATCAAGCGATGACTGATATAGAAAGTAGCCATAAAAATGAAATGGACAAAGCCAAAAAAGCTATTGATGATGCAAGTAACAAGCATAATCAGTTTTTAGCCGATTCTACTATCGTACAAGATGATGATAATGATAAAAATGTACAAAGTATATTGAAAAGTGCAAATGATGCTCTAGCAAAAAATGACGCATCACTTTCACAGCAAGAAGCAGAGCGTGCTTCTACAACATTAGATAATATAAAAAATGGTAAAGAAGGGGAAGTAATACTTCTAACTACAGCAAATATTGAAGACCAGCTACGTAAAATAAGAGATATGGTAGCAAGCCTTGTAACTAATAACATGATTGACAAAGACAGTCAAGAAGTAGCTAATATAAATAGTATCATAGATAGGATAAAGACCTCTCTTGGTGAAGAAGACCTTGAAACAGCAAAAGAGGACCTTACAAATTTAGTCGATACTGTTGATAAAGTGGTTACAGATGCACCTAAAGATGGTGTCATTCAGATTCTCCCAAAATATTATATTGTTAGAGAAAAAACACCTGTAGACTCTCTATGGAATATAGCGGGATATAGTTTTATATATTCAGATGCTAGATATTGGGATACTTTATACAATGCTAACAGAAATATATTAACAGACGCTGAAAACCCACATGTTATTCTTCCTGGGCAAATACTTGAAATACCTTCTCTAAGAGGAGAAGTACGCGAGGGTACTTATACACCAGGTAGTGAATACATTACATTTGAATAAGTAGATAAATATTAAAGAATACGCCTTTTTATATGGAAAGTATACTATAACAAAGGCTATTCTTTTCTATTATATATATGTTATAATATCTAGGAGATAAAAATTATGAAACTTAAAAATTTATTATTATGCTTATTGCTAATATTTACAATATCTACAGTTGCGTTCTCTCAGGAAGCAACTGTAACTACTACTGCTGAAGTAACTACTACTTCTGCAGATAATTATAAAACCATCGAAAATGATTTAGTATCTGTAGAAGATGAAATAAATCAGATGATTGGAAGTGGTAATTTAACAAAAAATAGCGAAGATAGCGAGAAAATTATAACGCTTCTAAATGAAATACAAAACCTACTTACTCAAGGTAATACTGAAGAGGTTAATGGCAAATTAGAAGAAATTAATGATATAATATCTGATGGTACAACAACAACAGATGACACCACCACTACCCCTCTAACACCTATTGTAGATGCTACTACTGATACTGATGAAAGTACTGTTATTACAGATGCGACAATAACAGCTCCCTCTCAAACAGAAGATACAACAGCGCCTACAGAGCCTCCAACAACAGAAATAATTTTACCAAAGTATTATGTTGTTCGAGAAAAAGAACCATTTACAGATTGTCTATGGAGAATAGCAAGTTATAGTTTTGTATATAATGATTCAAAATATTGGAAATTACTATATAATGCTAACAAAAATATAATAAAAGATCCAGATCTAATATACCCTGGACAGATACTTGAAATATCATCATTGAATGGTGAAAAACGTCATGGTACTTATACAAATAACTAATAAATAAATATTATCTTTATAATAAGAGAGGTATTTAATATATTATATTGATTAGTTGAAATTATTTGCAATGTATATTATATTTTGTAATTAAAATGACTTCAACTATATTTACAGATATATTAAAAAGCCTCTCTTTTTTATCTTTACTTCTTCTACTCGGTCTACTCTTAAGGTCAAAACTAAAAATACTTCAATATTTATTCCTCCCCTCCTCTGTGATAGGCGGATTTATTGGCTTAATCATTGTTCAAACAAAAATTATTGCCATACCAACAGAATGGGTAATTACATATTCTCTACTACCGGGCATACTTATAATACCAATATTTGCTTCAATACCACTTGGCATGAATATAAGTAATAAAAATAATGCTATATTTTTAACATCAAATATAATTAAATCATTTGCTATATTTATGGCAGCAAGTATGGCACAATCAACTATAGGATATGCTACAAATATAATATTTACACATATAAAACCAGAAATAAACTTATATCGTACATTTGGATATGAACTTTCGGCGGGGTTTTCAGGCGGTCATGGCATGGCTGCTGCTACAGGAAAAATGCTTGAGGGATTTAATGTATCATACTGGGAAATAGCCCAAGGTATATCAATGACTACAGCAACAGTTGGCCTAGTTGGTGGCATGATTTTTGGTATAATATTTATCAATATTGCTATTAGAAAACAAGAAACTAACATTTTAAAAAAACCTAGTGAAATGCATTTAGAAATAAAAAATGGATTTTGTAAAGATATAGAAAAACAGCATAGTATTGGGCGAGAAACATTTACAAGTAATTCTATAGAAACAATAACATTTCATCTATCCATAATATTTATTGTATGCGGTGTTGCCTATATTCTACTTGAACTAATAAAAAAAACTGATATAGCAGGATTAAAGTTTTTACCCGTATGGACATATTCAATGCTTATAATGTTTATAGTAAATATTATAATAAAGAAAGCAAAATTTGATTGGGCTATCGATTATAAATTAAAATCAAAAATTATGAATGTGTTTTCAGATTTTGCCATAGTATCTGCTATAACATCTTTGCCACTAAAAACTGTCTTAGAATATATTGAACCTGTAGCATTTATGATGATAATTGGTTTTATTATAACTTATATTATAATATTTAAAATATCAAAACTAGTATTCAAAGACTATATATTTGAAAGGGCAATAATATCATGGGGAGCAGCAACAGGTGTGCTCATCACAGGTATGACATTATTAAAAATATGTGACAGTGAATATAAAACACCCGCATTAAGAGATTTTTCATTAGGCTTCTCTTTAATGGGTATATCCTCGCTTTTTGTAACACCCATATTAAACAGCATACTTGCAACTGGGACTACAATGCTTAATTTTGTAGTGTCATTAATATTTGCCCTTATTTATATATTACTCGCTCTAGTATTTCTCTTGAAAAAAAATTAAATCATATTATATCCATCTAGAATATAAATATTTTATACCCTAGACTGCTTTTCCTTCCAACGATTTATTATAGTTTCAACCTCTTCTTGTTTGAAGCTAGTATGTGTTACTATATTTTCATAAGACCAACCAGATTTATATAAATCTATAACAAGCTTTGTTTTTTTAGAATCAATACCAACATATTTATCTTGATCTACTTTAATACCATATTTTTTTGAACGAGAATATTTTTTATCCTCTGTCGTAATATCACTACCATCATCAAATATATATTTATCAGCATCTGTCAAAAGATTATTTAATGTTTGTATAACCTCATCAGCCCTTCTTAAATTATTTTCAACTTCATTTGCCTGATCTGCATATACATTTTTTATACGTATCATTTGATCTCGTTGTTCCCCAAGCTCATCAATCATAATATCGAATTGATCAAACTTTGAGATAAGCTCTTGTATCTTCTTATCATTTTTTGTAAGTATGGCTGTATCTTTTTCAACTTTCTGTAGTTTATCTATAATACGCTCTCTATTTTCTTCCAAATGAATTAATGATGCTTTGATTTCAACAACTTTTTTCTCTACTTCATCGGTCTCTGTCTCACTGCTTGCAATACGAGTAAGTATCATAGTTAGATTTTCATCTTTATGTCTTATCTCATTTATTTTATCTTCTAAGTCATTTGTAAACTGGATTACATTTTTAACACCCTCTTCAATAGCAGATACAGTAGATTTTTCTTCAGTTATAAAATCAACCTTGTTCTTAACTTCTTCATTAAGAGCCGTTATAATATTTATATATTCTTCAGTCTCTTTTAATATTTCTCTCTCTTTAGTAAGTTCCTCTGTATATCTAACGATTTCAGACTGCATGTTTTTTAATTCATCAAAATCATTAACAGTTTTTTCAAGGCTCAATCTTTCATCATTAGTTTTATTAATAATCTCATATAAATTATTGATATTATTTTTTATATCTTCAGTCATATCCTCACATTTTTTAATTTTTTCAAGTTCTGATAAATACTCGCTAACTTTTAGTTCAAGCGTGTCATGAATATCTCTTAGATTTTCATAGCCCAGATTCATGTCATCTTCTTTTTGCTTTATAATATTAGTAAAATTATCGCTAGTAATTCTTATATCATCTTGAAGTTTTTCTGTACTATCTCTAAAACTTTCAAGCAATGATTTTTCTTTTTGAGCAAACACATCAGCAAGTTTATCAAGCCTTATATCATACTCTGTATTTTCACGTGATAAATCTTTTGAAAGATTTTCAATCAAATCCTGTAAATTATTTGTCTCAGAACCTATTTCATTTAATCTATCACGTTGCTCTTTTTCAAGTGTATATTTAGCATTATCTACATTATCTTTAGCCTCTTTTATAAGGCTGCTTATAGTTTCATTTAGATGCTCTGATATTTTTTCAATATGCTCTTTATAATTTTCATCAGCACGAGATGCTATCATCGAAGTTCTTTCATCTATTAGCAAATTTGATTCTTGTATTTTATTATTAATACTATCATTCAAAGATGATTTCATCTGTTCTAATGTGCTAAACATTTGTTCATAATCACTTTTAATATTATCAAAATTGCCTGATTTTTCATTTAAAAATATTTCCATATTATGATTTATAGAATCAAGCAATTGCTTTTCATTCTCTTTCATACCTGTTAAAACATTTTCAATCTCAATACTCTTATTATTTTTTAGATTATCAAAGTCATCTACTATATTATCCAACTTTTTCTTAAACTCATTTTCTTTTTGTATAAGCCTTCCATTAGCATCATCTATTCTTTCATAGACTTCATTAACACGGGTATGAAATGTAGATTCTATTTTTTGAATAGTTGGTTCAAAACTATCTTGAAGATTCTTTAAATTATTTTCTAAATCGCCTAAATATTTTTCATTATCTTTTATAGCGAAAGTAAAGTCATCTTTTATATCAAGTGCTTTGGTTAATTCATTTTTAGCATCATCTATAGAAGAGTTCAGAGAATTCTTCATAGCATCTATAGTTTCTTGAAATGAAGATATTTTTTGAGAATATTCATTTTCTATATTTTTTATAATCTCATTTGTATTTTCACATGCCTCACCTGATTTTTTTTCAAACTCTTCTTTAAATTTATTTATTAAATCATCTTCATGTATTACAAATCTCTTTTCTATAAGGTCAAGATTTACCTCTACTTTATCCTGTGCTATAGAGAAAGAACGTTCAAGCTCTTCTACAAGATTACTTTCAAGTTCTTTCACATTTTTTTTAACATCATCTATACTACCAACCAATTCACTTCTTTCACCTATAAAATTATTAATACTTTCTAGTACATATGGTTTTAGATTTGAAACCTCTATATCAATTTTACCATTTATTTCAGTCTGAAGATAATCTATTTTTTCTAATAATATTTTTTCTTTTTCATTAATAGAGTTTTCAACATTCCCTATTATATTTGACACCTGCTCATACAAACCATCTATATGCTTTTGCAAAACAGCAGCATTAGTATTTACTTTTCCATTTAATTCAATCTCAACATTAGATAAATCATCTAACTGAATTGATAATTGTGTCCCCTTATCCTCTAAACCCAATATTGTTTTTTTAGCCCCTTCTACTTCATCTTTTATTTCTTGAATGAAATCATCTAATCCTATTTTTGTATTAGAAATAGTATCTGTTAATTCTCTAAGTCTATCATTTTGAATTTTATCCAAAGACAACTGCGCCTCTGCCATTTTATTGTCAAATGATTGAACAACACTTTCTAATGATTTATTTGTCTCTTCTGTAAGTTTTTCCAATTCATTATTTATAGCAATACTTTCAAATGCTTTTTCTTCTTCAATATTTTTATATTTATTTTCAAAATTCTTAATCTTAGAGTCTATATCAGTTTTAAGTACTTGATAATTTTCGCTCATAATATTTAGTAATTCTTTTTTCATCTCATCAGTATTTTTTCTTTCATTATCAATATTATTTTCAAAATGTTCTATAGAATTTTTAATATTGCTCTCAAAGTCATCAACTTTATTTATAATACCTATATCATCTATTATAGATTTAACATATTCACTCATAGAATCTTTAACATCATCCATCATATTTAGAGAATCATCTCTAGTACTATTTATATTATTATCTAATTCTGCAATATCACGAGCCATCCCATTTCTAATATTGTCGAGCTCTTCTATAATTTTATCTCTTTCACTATCAAATGAATTAAATAAATCATAAACTTTTGTCTCTAAACCTTCAACTGTATCTGCAAATACATTTTCAATTTTAGAGATACGCTCCTGTAACATTTCTATATCAGCCTCATAGTTTTCTGTAAAGTTTTCTGAATCTATCTCTCTATTTTTATAGCTATCAACAATTTTATCTATTTCAGAAAGGTAATAGCCTCTCTCATTTGCTATAATTTCTTCTATATCTACATTAGAATTAGTTATCTTATTGTCAAAATTTTCTATTATTAAATCAATACGTTTTGCATTATTTATTATAGCATCATCATAGGCATTTGAATTTTCTTTGAGTGCTTCAACTATAGAATTAAATTCATTTCTCATATTACTTAGTTCTGTATTTAATAGAGGAAGTATTTTTTCTTTCAATTGCTCATCTAATATATTATCTAATTCTTTATCATTTGTAGAAATATTATTTTTCAACTCTTCTATTTTAAATTTAATAATATTATCTATATCATTAAAACGAACTTGTATATTCTGTTGTTCGACAGACAACTCATTATATTTACCTTCTGTAGCAAGAACTTTTGTATTAAACTCACTCTCTATAGCATCAATTTTAACATATACATGCTCTATCTTTTCTTCAAAATATTGCTTTGTCTGTCCTATTAAATCTGCTATTTTCTCATCTATATTTTTAATATTTTCGGCTATATCAACATCTGTTTTTTCGCCAATGCTAGACAAGAGCATATCCTTACTTCTAGTAAGCTCTTCCATTTGTGAAGCCATTTGCTCTTGTGCCTTGACTATACTTTTCACTTCACCTATGAGTGTATGTACCTGATTATTTATCTGGTTTTCAAAATCTTTTGACTCAATATTGATTTCTGAAAT
>CAMRBQ010000059.1 GCA_947040495.1 uncultured Spirochaetia bacterium | reverse complement strand
TATATTTGAAACCTCTATAACAAATATGAATGATAGAGAAATTTTCGGTGTAGATAATGCGACTGAAGAGTATAATATTTGGGAAAATAATAAATTACATACAATATATGTAGGAAATGAAACTCTTGATAACCTTGGCTATTATGTTAAATATAATGATGAAATATTCAAATTAGAACAAATATATATTATGGCATTAAGAAAATCTGTGAGAGATTTTAGAGAAAAAGATTTTATTAAAATAAATTCTGATAGTGTTGTACTTATTGATATCGATGGTAAAGTTTTATTGAAAAGCCTTTTAAATGAGGGTAATATTACTATGAATGGTGAAGAGGATGTGGAAAAAATAAAAGCACATGTGGCATATACACTTTTTTCTACATTGAAAGCTATTGATTTTGTAGATGAGACTTCATCTCCAAAAGATTATGGTTTTGATAATGATTCAATAAAAATCACAATACAACTTGATGATAATTCAGATGTATCTTATTATTTATCAAAAGTGGATATGAATATATATGCAAAGATGGAAAATAATGATGTTATATACGAGGTTAATCCTAATACTTATAATAGTGATTGGTATAACCCCGATTTCTATAAAGAAAAAGCAACTGAAGAAGAAAATATGAACCTTTCTATGGTATTAAATCCATTAGGTTTTATACCATTTGAAAATAATAATGATATGGAATAGTCTATAAAAATTACTTCGATTAAAATTTTTTATTAGTGAGCTATTGTATGAAAAAATATATCCCAAATATGTTAAGTTTATCGAGGATAGTTCTTGCTCCTTTGGTACTTTATTTACTTTTTATAAATAGTAAGGCATTGTCTATTTTCTTATTCATATTTGTTATACTTATAGAGATAACAGATTTTTTTGATGGATATATGGCTAGAAAATTTAATTTAGTTAGCGATATTGGTAAAGTATTAGATCCATTTGCAGATACAGTGCTTCATATGACTATATTCTTGGCATTTTTTAAATTAGGTTATATGCCACTTTGGATGTTTTTAATTTCTTTGTATCGTGATATGCTTTCTATGTTTATTCGTATTATAAGCAGTATAAAAGGCTTTTCTCTTGCGGCAAGATTTAGTGGGAAATTAAAGACTGCTAGTAGGGCATTTTCTGTAGTATTTGTACTATTATTAAATATACTAGGCTATTATAATATTGATTTACCATATTCAAGTATAATGTACTATACATTTTTGCTTGTAACAATTATAACAATATATTCTTTTTTTGATTATCTTACACTTTTTAAAAATAAAAAATAAAAAATATTTAGCATGTTTTATATATTGTGAAGGGAGATAAAATGGGCGGTAGTTTTTTTGGATTTGATTTTAATCCTAAATTAGATTTTGATATTAAAAATATAAATATAAAAAAATCATTTAATGATACTATAAAAAGTAAATCATTTAAAAGATTTATGACCATTATTATATCGTTAATAATTTATGTAGCGATTTTATATGTTGTTTTTTTATTACTAGATATTTCTATAGAATTAAAATCCATAGAATCAGCCGATGGTGTAGAGCAATTACAGGCGACCCCCGTTTCACCATACCTTAATAATATAGTAACGGGCATTATTTTTATACTAGCACCATTTGGTATAATAGCTATTATTGCATCTTGGCTATTGAGATATAAAAAAATAGATGATGTATATTTCAATGAAAACAAAAAAATATATCAGGCAAAAATAGTTGTGTTCCCAACAAGAAAAAAAATGACTAAATCTAAATCATTTTTTATTTGTGTGGAAATATTTATAAATGATGAGGATAAAGAGAATCCATTTGCCCTAGTAGAACTTCCATATTTTGTAGGAAATGAAGAAAATACAATTATAACAGTTGAATATTTAAGACAAAGCAATGAAGCAAAATTTGTTAATAGCGTAAATAAATAGTTATTATTTTTTAAGGCTTACATGGAATTTAGGATCAACAGGGGAACCATGTTTTCTTATTTCAAAGTGTAGATGTGGTCCTGTTACACGCCCTGTTTGACCAACCTCTCCAATTGTTTGTGACATAGCAACTTTTTGTCCGCTTTTCACATATGATTTATACATATGACCATAGTATGTTGAATATTCAGAATCATGTTTTATTATTACGAGTAGTCCATATCCCCCAGAATAACCACTAAATACTATAGTTCCACCACGTGCTGCCAAAATAGGGGTGCCTTGTGGGGCTGCCAGATCTATTCCTTTATGTAAAGCACGCTTTTTATTAAATGGGTCTGATCTATAACCATATCTACTAGATATTCTATAATGATAAAGCGGTGTAAAAAATGATAGACCATACAAAGCAACACGCTCTTCAATTGTATATCTAGCACCAGGCAAAAATATCTCTGTGTCTGTTTCTATGTTATTTTCATTTTTTATTTCATTTACTTTTAATACAGTAGATAAAGATACGCCATATTTATCAGCAATATCTTCTATAGTAGTATCTTCTTCTTTTACGGTATAGAGTAGCCCATCTCTATTTGGTATTTTTAATACTTTACCGGGTGTTATAAGATGTGCATTTGTTAGTTTGTTTACGCTTATTATTGTATCTAGTGACGCCCCTGTGTTTTTTGCTATAAATGATGTATTATCGCCTGCCATAACTTCGTATTCATCATATGTTAATGGTATTGAATTACCTGAACTTAGTAAAGAATTGTCTGATATAAGCATCTTGTAAAATCGAGTGCTTTCTTCAGATATTGTTGGGCTATCATTATTTGCCATATCTATATTTGAATTATCTTTAGTGCTCAATATAAAAGCAAGGGATAGAGATGTTGCGAGCATGATAGAAAATGCAATTATTACAGGTTTTTTGTATCTGAAAAAGAATATTTTATTTATTAAACTATTCTTATCTTTATTTTTTTTAATTCTATTTTGTTTATAGAATGATTTCATGTTTTGTTTTTTATTCATAAATAGTGATATGTATTATATTTTTTTTCTGCTCTTATGTCAAATTTTTATCGATTAAAAATTAAAATTATATTAGTTATTTTTTATTAGTATGTATAATTTTTCTTTTTTATCATAGCATATATTACAAGTAAAGCAAAAGATATAATAAATGGTATAGCCAAAATAAACTCAGATGGAATATTGAATATTGCCTGAGCGTAATTTGAAAATGCATCACTTATTGCGAATAGAAATGATACTATAAATATTGCGGGTATTTTTTTATGAGCCAAAAATATAATGACCAATGCTATCCAACCTTTGCCTGCACTCATGCTTGGTGTATATGATGATATTGAAATGAATAAACATATACCTGCGAGGCTGCAAAATATGGCTGAAATACAATATGCTATTATTTGATATTTTACTATATTTATATTTGAAGAGTGGGCACTATCGATATCTATACCTATAGACCTAAGCCTAAGCCCAAATGGCGTTTTATATAATAAGATATAGCTTAGTATGCATAAAGCCCATGATAAATATACAAATATATTATAGCCGAAAAAAATATCGCCTATTATTGGGACTCCACTTTCGCTATTTTTTAATAGAGATTCCATATTTAACTCGGGAGTAAATATTACACCTTTATGATTAAATAATTTTATAGATACAATATTAGTTATAGCTAGAGCAAATATATTGAGCCCGACTCCAACTATAAAGATATTTGATTTTAATTTTATATTTATTAATGATTGTATTATCGCAAAAATCATTGTTACAATAATTGCTATTATTATACTTAATAAAATATTGCCTGTTATAAAATACATGCTTGCTACAGTGAATGCAGAAATAAGTATATATGCTTCGAGTGCAATATTGAGACTGCCAACAAGTAGGGTATAAAGCCCGCCCAATGATGCAAATAATAATGGGCACATGATATGCATTGCTGTATTAATTATAGATAGTTTATTCATGTATGTTGTTTTAATATTTGTTATTCAAACATATTTTTCCATTTATCTAATATAGTCATAGCTTCAATGGGTTTTATATTATTTATGTCTATGTCTTTTAATTCTTTTTCAATAATTGATAATGCTTCTTTATTAATGTTATTCTCTTTATTATCATTGCTGTTATCAAAATTATTATCGAAAAGCGGCAATGTATTATCATCTTTTTGTATACCGCTAGTTTCTTCTATAATGTTCACTTGAATATTGCCATCATGTTCAAGCTGTTTTAATATTTCAGTAGCCCTTTTTGTTATCTCCTTTGGGATGCCCGCAAGTCTTGCTGCATATATACCATAGCTAGATAGGGCAGGGCCTTCTACAACTTTTTTCATAAACACAACATCATTTTTATGCTCTTGAACAAGTACGCTATAATTTTTTACACCGCTGATATTATCAAGATGAGTGAGTTCATGATAATGTGTCGCAAATAATGTTTTAGCCCTTTTGGTTTTATTTGTAACAATATATTCTATAATAGCCCATGCGATACTCATGCCATCATATGTAGAAGTCCCTCGTCCAATCTCATCCATTATGATAAGGCTTTTATTTGTTGCATTATTTAATATATTGGCACTTTCATTCATCTCAACCAAAAATGTACTTTCGCCACGGCTTATATTATCGCTTGCCCCAACACGAGTAAATATTCTATCCACTACACCAATATGCCCACTTTCAGCAGGGATAAAACATCCTATTTGTGCGAGCAAAACTATCAATGATGTTTGCCTTAGATATGTACTTTTACCACTCATATTCGGCCCAGTTATTATCAAGAGATTATCTTTATTGTTGTCTAAATATATATCATTTGGTATAAAGCTATTGCCTTGTAGATAATTTTCAACCACAGGGTGCCGAGCATTTTTTATATCAATTATATCGCTTTCAGCTACATTAGGCTTGATATAGTTTTTAGTTATTGCCAAATATGCAAAAGAGCTATATATATCTACCCATGCGACAATATTTGCTATGTCCATTATTTTATTTATATACTTTGATACTTTATCTCTTATCTCTATAAATATTTTAGCCTCAAGATTAAAGCCTAATTCATTTGCTTCATTTATAGATTTTTCATATTCGAGTAGTTTTTCTGTTGTATAGCGTTCGTTATTCATCAGCGTTTGTCTTTTTATAAAAGAGCTAGGTACATCTTTTATATTCGACTTTGTGATTTCTATATAGTAGCCTATAACATTATTATATTTAATTTTTAAATTGCTAATTCCAGTATCTTCTCTTAGATTATATTCAAGCTCACGTATCCATGAATGCCCTTCACGTCGAGCCTCATTATATCTTGTAAGCGTTTCATTATATGAATCTTTTATTATATCGCCTTCGTTTATAGAAATATTTGGCTCATCCAATATCGATTTTTCAATGATGTCTATAACAATTCTTATATCATCAATATAGTCAATATTTGTGGGCTCAAATTCTAATATAGCCAATGTTGTTATAATCTCTAATGTATTTATGAGAGATGTTTTAAGGGTTATCATCTCTTTTGGATTTATTCGCTTTAAAGATAATTTAGATATAATCCTTTGTATATCATTTATCTTTTGAAGGCTATCCCTTGTATCCTCTGTTAATTCCTCTTTTTTGTAGAAATAATCAACATTTTCAAGCCTTTCATTGATATGATTGACTTTTATTAATGGCGAAACAATAATTCTTTTGAGTAGCCGCTTGCCCATACTAGTCTTTGTTTGATCTATAACAGACAATAGCGTGTATTCTTCATTATCTCTATTTATACTTTTTAGAAGCTCAAGATTATTTTGTGTAGTCTCATCTATAATCATATAATCACCTCTATTATAAGGCTGTATATTTTGTATATGAGTCAATACAGTTTTTTGCATATCTTTTAGATAATTTATAAGTATGGAAGAAACTTTTATAGCATGCTTCTTTTCTTCTATACCAAAGCCCTTAAGCGATGATGTATTGAAATGTTCTTTTAGGGTAGAGTAGGCATATGAGTCTTCTGAGGTATAATCTAATATCTTGCTATAATAAATATTTGGAAATAGTGCTTTTAATTTTTGATAAAAACTAGTTTCAGTTATGCTTTCTGTTGTTAGTATTTCTTTTGGGTTAAATCTCACAATGTCATTTTTGATTATTCTTATAGCATGCTCTTCATCATTGACATTATCTTCTTCCGCAATAAACTCGCCCGTAGATACATCGCATAGGGCAATAGCTATACCATTTTTATTATCAAAAAAACAAGCCATTATATAATTATTACTTGTGCTGTCTAGGTAATTTGTCTCGGGTATAACGCCCGGGGTAAATACTTGTGTAACCTCTCGCTTTACAATACCCTTTGCCGTTTTTGGGTCTTCAACTTGTTCGCAGACTGCAATTTTTTTACCAGTTTTTAGCAGCCTAGGCAAATATGTATTTATGCTATGATAGGGCACTCCCGCCATAGGGACACCCGCTCTCGCTGTTAGAGCAAGTGATAATACTTGAGAAAACTCTTTGGCATCATCAAAAAATACTTCATAAAAATCGCCCATCCTAAATAATAGAATAGCATCTTGATAATTAGATTTTATCTCTTGATATTGCTTTATCATCGGTGTTATCTTTACTTCAGACATTTTTTATATTTCCATGATAATTATATTATGATTTAACTGATACAAAAAATTATATCATAATTTACTAATAAAAACAAAAATGAATATTTTTATATTGATAACTATATATCAAATAATTTTGAGCTTAGATATTTTTCGCCTCTGTCTGGAAATATTACAACAATAAAACCGCTTTTTATATCTTTTGCAACTTCAAGGGCAGCAAGCATAGCCGCTCCACTTGACATCCCGACAAATATACCTTCCTTATGGACAATGTTTCTTGCCATTTCAAATGCACTTTCGCTTTCAATCATAACAGTTCTATCTATTTTAGTTGGGTCATATAATTCGGGGACTATAGCCTCATCCATATTTTTTAAGCCTTGTATATAATGCCCTTTTATAGGATGTGCTTCAACTATTTCTATCTTTGGGTTATGTTCTTTCAAAGCCATGCCAATCCCCATAATAGTACCCGATGTTCCAATGCTTGATACAAAATGTGTTATTTTGCCTGCTGTTTGTTGCCAGATTTCCTCTGCTGTTGTTTTATAATGCGCTAGTTTATTATAGTGATTGCTAAATTGATTTGGGTTAAAATATTTATTAGGATTTTTTTCGATAAGCATTTGAGTTCTTTTTATTGCGCCATCTGTACCACCTTCTTTTGGTGTAAGTTCTATCTCTACACCAAATGCCTTTAATATTTTTTGTCTTTCTACAGATACAGCCTCGCTCATAACAATTTTTACTTTGTAATTTTTTATGACGCCTATCATAGCAAGGGCAATTCCTGTATTACCACTTGTTGCTTCGATTATTGTTTTATCTTTTGTAAGGCTACCATCTTTTTCAGCCTGGTCTATCATCATCAATGCTATTCTATCTTTGATACTCCCAGTTGGATTAAAGCCTTCAAGTTTTGCAAATATTTCTGCATTTTTGTTTTGATTGAGGTTGTTTATTTTTACCATTGGTGTATTACCTATGGTTTGTAAAATATTATAATACATATAAATTGCTCCTTATTTTCTACTTTATGAATGGTATAGAAAATATTTTTTAATGTAAATTAAAATATTGTGATTGTTTATAACATAACTTTTAATTGTTCTGTTTATATATGATTATATAATTACCGGAGGCAATATATTCAATGTAATATGTAATTATTGTAAATTTAAAGTAAGTAGGAAAAGACTTAACTAGTAGTTTGCTATTGACAAAATAAAAATTTACTATATTATTATGGTCGTAGATTATATGAATGAATATATATAATGATTATGTATGACGGGATGTGGCGCAATTGGTTAGCGTACCTGCTTTGGGAGCAGGGGGTTCTGAGTTCGAGTCTCAGCATCCCGATTTGCCTATTTTTTAATAGGAAGTCGTTTTTTATAAAGTGATAGGCATTATTTATAATGCGCCAGTAGCTCAGCTGGATAGAGCAACAGCCTTCTAAGCTGTAGGTCGCAGGTTCGAATCTTGCCTGGCGTGAATATATATCGGTTTTTAAGCTAATATGGCGAGTGTAGTTCAATTGGTTAGAGCACTAGATTGTGGATCTAGAAGTTGCGGGTTCAAGTCCCGTCATTCGCCCAGTTCTTCAAAAAAATAATTTCTATAAAAATTTATAATTCACTATACAATATCCCCTCAATTTTTTTGATGTAATTATTATTACAGTTGACTTTTTTAGACATAATTGTTATGATAATGCCTTGTTACTGTATGTAGTAATATTTAGTTAAGGGGCATTTAATGAAACAAAGGGATAATTTTTCAACTAAATTTGGCTTTATATTATCTTGTGTTGGTTCTGCTGTAGGCGTTGGGAATTTATGGCTATTTCCTTGGAGAGTAGGTTCTCTTGGTGGGGCAGCATTTCTTATACCATATTTTATTTTTGTTATACTTTTGGGCATGACAGGGCTTGTTGGTGAATTCGGTTTTGGTCGATGGGCAAAAACTGGTCCTATTGGTGCATTTGAAAAAGCATTGACACATAGTGGTAAAAATGGAAAGATAGGAGCAATACTTGGTGTCATACCTGTTTTGGGGGCTTTAGGTATTGCTGTTGGATATTCTGTTGTTGTTGGTTGGATAATTAGATTTTTGGCAGGTTCTATAACTGGCAGCATGATTAGAGCAGAAAACTCGGGTGCTTATTTTGGTGAAATGGCTGTGATGTTTGGAAGTACTATCTGGCATGTGATAGCTATTGTCATAATAGTAATTATTATGTGCGGAGGGGTATCAAAGGGCATCGAAAGAGTCAATAAAGTTATGATGCCTGCTTTTTATATTTTACTTATTATAGTATTGATACGTGTTCTTACATTAGAAAACTCTATTGATGGTGTAAAGTATTTGGTTATTCCAAGATGGGATGCACTAAGTAATCCAAAGACATGGGTATATGCTTTGGGTCAGGCATTTTTTTCGTTATCATTGGCGGGGCATGGTATGCTTGTTTATGGTAGCTATTTGAAAGATAATGTTAATGTACCATCTGCTGCGATAAGAACAGCTATTTTTGATACATTAGCTGCTTTGCTTGCGGCATTCACAATAATACCAGCTGTATTTGCATTTGGTCTTGACCCTGCTGCGGGGCCTCCATTATTATTTATAACTTTGCCTGAGGTTTTTAAGCAAATGCCATTTGGTCAATTGTTTGCTATAATATTTTTTATATCTGTACTTTTTGCGGCGATAACTTCAATACTCAATTTACTCGAGCCACCTATTGAAGCATTACAAAGTAGACTTCATTTAAGCAGAAAAAAATCTGTAGTAATTGTATGTGTTGTAGCATTATTTGCGTCTATTCCACTTGAAGATGGCAATCTTGTTGGGACATGGATGGATATGGTTAGTATATATTTTATTCCATTTGGAGCCATGCTTGCTGCTATATTTTTCTATTGGGTATTTGGATATAATAATGCCAAAGCAAAAATTGAGATTGGTATGGAAGGTAAAAAACTACCAGCATATTTCGAGTTTTTTTCTAAGTATTTATTCGTGTTCATAATATTTATAGTTATAATACTTGGCTTTATTTATGGTGGTATTGGATAAGTAATAATTATTAATATAAAATTATTACTTATGTACTAACTTTAAAAATAAAAAACTCCCTAGCGATTTACCGGGGAGTTTTTTTATAAATTTTTATGGCTCAATAATGTTAAAGCATAATTTAAAAGTATCAAATAAAGAGCCGAATTCTTTTAGAGTATCCATATTAGAAATCTAAACATTAGAATCAAGTGAAATAGTTATTTCTTTTAATAGAAATTTATTAAATATACTCTACATGTTATTATAATAGTAAGATTAGCAGAGTAAGTTAATCGTTTCGATAAAAAAAGTGCAATATAAATACATATAAGTATAAATATTGCACTTTCTATTTTTACAGTTTTTTTGCTAATTTATTTTTTTTGAGCGGTAAATATTGATTGTCCTTTTCCAAAATCACCAAAGTGTCTATTACCAGCAATATCAACACCTTGTATATTGTTTACCAATACAAATATTTGATAATCATCACCTAAAGATTTTTTTGTTTCTTCTGTTAAAGCTTCGGCAACATTGGAAGAAATATCTTCAAATCCCATACCATCTAATTTATCAAATTTAGGAATATTGACTATTTTTCCATATCCATTCTCTTTAATAAATACAAGTGAAAAACCAACAGATTTTTTTCCGAAACTTTGCCCGTTTTCATAAAGAGTGCTATAAAATAAATAAATATTTTCTTTATTGCCTACAACATCAATTAGAGGCAATAAATTACCACTCGGTTTCTTAGGATGTGCTTTAAGTATAACTTCATTAGCAGTTATACCTGCTGGTACTTCTTTACTATAATTTTGTATAGTATTATCTTCCTTTTTTGTTCGCCAAACAAATTCTGGATTTTTTAGGGCATCCATTAGTGATTCAGCACTATCAATAATAACTTCACTTTTTTCAAAATATTCATTAAGTGGATTATCTTCCTCAAATAAGCTATCTAAACCTTTATTTAGGTTTAGACTCGGCAAAAGCGGCGTTAGTGGTATTGTCTCTATATCTTCATCAGGTTTGGTTGGCGTACATGATATAGCAGAAAGCACTGTAAGGGTCATTAGTAACAGTAATAATTTTTTCATATTATTAAACCTCTTTATACATTTTATTTAACAAAAAACTATAACGTTTTTTATTATTCAAAATAATTCATTATACTAGAACCCCTAATATGTCATAGTATGTAACCTAGTAATAAGCTGTATGTGTATTGAAATGAAGTAATCAGATAGCTTTTTAGTAATTAGAAAAACAATCTACCATACTAGGCATCTCTAATATGTGAGAGTATGTAATCCAGTAATAAGCTGTATGTGTATTGAATATGAAGTAATCAGATAGCTTTTTAGTAATTAGAAAAATAACGCCGTATTGTATTAATAGTACACAATATAATAATACAATGTCAAGTTATTTAGAGTATTTTTTATAAAAAATAGCAAAAAATTAATGATGTTTTAACATATGTTAATAATGCACGTTGTAAAATAAATTATTATATAATATTAGATCTGAAAAATGGGGCTGATATTAATTTTGAATATGCCCTTAGGGGTAGAGTATTAATAGTTGCTTCAAGGGCAGGACATTTAGAAGTTGTAAAATATTTAGTAGATAGTGGTGCTAATATTGATTTTAATAGTAGTACTTTGGGTACAGCATTAAATAGAGCCTCGGAGGGCAAGCATACTAAAATAGTAGAATATCTAGCAAGTAAAAATGCTATCGCAAATAGTATAGCAAATAATTTTTTCATTAAATAATCTTTCTATATAGTTTTCAATTCATAGAATCAATTTTGTGAATTAATATTGGTAATTTGTACCACTGTTTTTGAATAAGTAAAGTATTTTATCATCCTATTAACTCTATTATATATAGATAATATGAAATACATATAAATTAATAATTGGAAGTTGTATTGTTCAAAAATATGTTTTTTTAATAACAATCAATATAGATAGACATTATTATAGAAATAATCTATACTAACGAATAATTAAATTTTGAAAGACCCAAGTTTTTTAAATATAAAAAGGGGAAGTAAATGAAACATATAAAATATTTAGGATTATTGATATTACTACTTGTTGTCAGTGTATCTTGTTTTAATACTATTACAAGTGTAGAAGATAAAGATTTAGACCAAGATATTTTTGAATATGCTTCTTCTGGCGACTTAGCAGGTGTGAAAGAATGTATAGAAAATGGAGTTGATATTAATTTTAACCATGGTATTAATGGTACAGTATTAATGGTTGCTTCACGTAATGGACATTTAGAAGTTGTAAAATATTTAGTAGATAGTGGTGCTAATATTGATTTTA
>CAMRBQ010000058.1 GCA_947040495.1 uncultured Spirochaetia bacterium | reverse complement strand
AGTTTGTCAAAAATATTATATTTTTATCGAAGTGGCAATTAGAGAGAAAACTTACCGACTACATTAATTGGTATAACAAGGAGAGGCTTCATAGTAGTTTGGGATATATTGCTCCGTTACAGTATTAGGTGACATGTTTGAGAATATGGATGTTAGAGGAAGGGGCTAGTTGTGGACGAATATTTTTTGTGCTAAAAAGCCTTACCATTCCATGCCAAACTCTGTAAGAGTTTTTGGGATATTTAATTCGGTTACAAAATATTGTAGCTTATCTAATACCCACTGACTTTTTTTATCCAACAACATATTTAAGTTTGGATTATTATGATTTACTCTATCATAAATTTGAGCAAATTTTTCTTTACAAGCAGCCTCATTAAATCACATAACAGGTGCTAACAAAATAGCATTAGAAACACCATGAGCAATATGATATTTGCACCTAAATGATAAGACAATGCATGAACTGCTGTTGTACCAGAGCAGCTGATAAAAATTCCCGCATAAAAACTAGCTATTTGCATTTTTATTTTTGCTTCTATATTTTCTTTATTTTTACAAGCCTCAAGTATATTATTAAAAATTAAATCCAAAGCTTCTAATGCAAAAAAATCACTAAAAGTATTAGCCTTTTTGCTAGTAAAGCACTCTATTGCATATGCTAAGGCATCTATACCAGTAGCAGCTGCTATTTTTTTGGGGGGTTCTTTTATCATAATGGGATCCAATATGACATAATCTGGAATCATCTCATCATTAACAATTCCTACTTTTACTTCTTTTTTAGAAACACCTACAATCGCATTGCATGTTGCCTCACTACCTGTTCCAGCTGTTGTAGGAATAATAATAGTAAAAATACTTTTTTACCCAGCAACGGGCTATTCAAGAAATCTTCAACAGCATAATTTCCAAAAATTATTCTCTAGATTTGCAAGAAATGCTTCGCCACTAAATACTACTTTAGGCATTTTTAATGTGCTAATTGTATTCATTCCCTATATTTACTTTTATTTGATCTACTAAATCTATAATTAAAGTTTCATTGCTAAAACCACTACTACCTTTGCAGCCTGTAATTCTTTACCGATATTTCCTCGTAAAGCAGAATCAGTTTTTTTAAAAATATAATCAATACTAATATTTTTAAATTTTTATAATATCATTAGAATTTTTCTGTATACTATTTCTACTTCAAGATGGCATGTTTCACAATCTGTAACAACAACTTCACAAGTATCATCTATTTGAAAAGAAGAAATTTCATAAACTAATTGACCTCCATAAAATATAATTATTAGATATACTAAAAAGCAACAATCAAAGTCATTTTTATTTTAAAATATTTAGTCCTTCATTTTTAAATCCGTTGTAGACAGAAGAATCTATATTAAAATCAGTGAAAATTTTATAAAAATCAAATATAGAACAAACATTCGCAAAAGCATTTAATGATGATACATATTTATATGCTATTTAAAAAATAAAAGAAATTTGTAAGATAAAATTGATAGATAGACCATTTGAAACCAATAAAAGAATTATTTATAATCTCAATTTATTAGTTAAATATAACCTAAGTACATAAATACCATATAAATAGTTATGCCAATTGGTGTAAAAAGTAGTGTCGATGTTGTGCCTATAACAGCATATTTTGCATCAGCCTTATAATTAGAGCCGACTATAACACTCTGATTCATAGAAGGCATAAGTGAAGCCAATATAAAAGTACGTTCTAAAAGTAGTGGCATATCAACATGTTTTAATAAAGAATATACTATTATTGGCAATATAAAAAATTTCATAATAACAACAAATGTTATATCTTTAACAGGTATATTTTTTAGTAAATTTTCTTTAAATACTAAATATAAAGAAGAGCCTACATATATCATTGAAAGCGGTGTTGCAGCATTACTTAAATATTTAAATGAATCTATAATAAAAAGTGGAAGTTTTATAGAAAACATTATAACCATTGTGGCAAGTAAGAATAAAATAATTACTGGATTTATAAAATATTTCAATACACTTAATATAAAATGTAATATATTTTTTGATTTTTCTCTTTTGGTATTTGATATAATTCTAGCATCTTTTTTTATAAAAAATAAACCTATAGTCCAAAATAATAAAGTATTGACTATATAGTAAATTGACAAATATGCTGTCGCCTCATTGCCAAGTATAGATGAGACTACGGGTATACCTATAAATATACAGTTTGAAAACGATGACATGACTATAAAAATGCCCGTACGATGCTTTGGTATTTTTATTATTAATGCTAGAAAAAATGATATTATTACAACCACTAGTATGGCTATAATTGGGATCTCTATGCTAGCAATTATTTGAAGCAGAGATTTTTTATCATAATTAGATATCAATGTATAAAATATATTACTTGGAATGGCTATTGTCATAGCTATCTTTGAAATTGCTTTTGAAGAATGTTCATCAACCCAATTTCTTTTTCTTGCAATAATACCTATAGATATCAAGATAACAAGTGTGAATATAACCTGCAGTGATTTTAATATTTCCATTTTATAATTACAAGATTAAATCTCTATTTCACTACCTTCACTTAAAAGCTCTTCTACCATTTTTTTTCTATAGTCTATAAGTTTTTGTTTTATTTCAGGGTATTTTATAGCTAATATCCCGACAGCAAGCATTGCTGCATTATATGAATTATTGATACCAACTGTTGCAACAGCGATAGGCTTTGGCATCTGTACAATAGATAATAAAGAATCAAGCCCTCCCAATGCACCATCAATTGGAACACCAATTACAGGCAATATTGTTTTTGAAGCTATAACACCTGCTAAATGCGCAGCAAGTCCTGCCCCTGCAATTATAACCGAAGCGCCACTCTCTTCAATTTTTTCAATTGTAGCTTCAAGTAAATCTGGCATTCTATGAGCCGATATTGCATAAGCCTTATAATCGATACCAAATTCTCTAAGACATTTTGCTGCATTGCCCATCTTTTCACTATCGCTTCTAGCTCCAAAAATAATTGCTACTTTCATATTAAAACATATCTCCTAATTTTTTATATTATTTGTTATATCTTCTTTGGATATATTGTTTATTTTATATGATATCAAAATTGAAAGTAATATTTCAGCGATTAAAAATACTATCCCAATAAACATAAATATCTGATAACGTTGTTGATATTTCCTACCGCCACTTTGATATGTATTCATATTTGAATGTTCTTTTATATTTTTAAAAATAGAATCAAAATCTATATCACCATTATCTGATATATAAAATTGCCCAAGAGTTTCTTCTGATAAATTTTTTATTAATGTGTCATTTCTTTTTGAAAGTATTAAATCACCTTTTGAATCTTTTTTATAGCCTAATGACCTACCCTTCTCATCAAAATCAGGAATATAATCGCCATTGATTGTCCCTAGAGCAACAGAATATATACGGATATTTTCATCTACAAAAATTTCTGCAATATTTTTTTCGATTTCTGTATGAACCTCACCATCTGTTATAAGCACCAGTGAACGGGTAGAATCTGAATTATCAATGAAAATATTTTTTGCTGTATCAATAGCATCTATAATACGAGTGCCAGGGACAGTCATACTTGTTGTTTTTAATGAATTTAATAATACTATAAATGTTTCTATATCATATGTAAGAGGGCTTGCAATAAAATTACTTCCAGCAAATACGACAAGACCAACACGAATATTTTTTGTATTTTTTATAAAATTTATTATTTCATGCCTCGCCCTATCCAATCTTGAAGGCTTAATATCTTCAGCATTCATAGATTTTGATAAATCTAAAACAAATACCACATCATAAGTATTAACAGATATCGGTGTTTGCAATATACCCCATTTAGGTTGTACCAAAGAAAAAATAATTAGACTAATAGATATTAGAGTAAGTATAACAGATATTATGCGATAGTTTTTTATGAAAAATATTTTATTAATATCTATATTAAATATAGGCAAAACAGAAAATTTTATCATCATCTTTTTTCGTCTTCTAAACGAAAATATTAAAAGTACAACTAATAAGGGAATAAGGATTAGTCCCCATAAATAATTAGAATTTGCTATTATCATCAAAAATATTTTTATTGCATATATGGCAAATTATTATACAAATATTTAACCATTATTCCCATTTGTATGCTTCTACAAATAAAGTAGCTATAGCAATACAAGCCATAATCCATATAAAGAAAAAAGATACATTTTGTACATCTATCATTCCTTTTGTAAATGATTCAAAATGGTTTGTTATAGATATACCTTGTAGTATTTCCTTTGCTGAAAAGAACATACCTGATAGCCAGTTAATAATATATGCAAATAATGCCAAAGATACACCCAATATTGCAGCAACTAATTGGCTTTTGGTAACACTACTTGCTATAAGACCTAAGCCTAATATTGCAGCCCCCAATAAAAATAAACCTAAATAACCACTAAATATCGTACCAATATCGGGAGAACCAAATATTATTAATAATAATGGATATAAAAGTGTCATAAAAAGTAAAGAGGCATATACTGTAAGCACTGCCAAATATTTTCCAACAACATATTCTAGCGAACTTATTGGACTAGTCATTATTAACTCAAAAGTTCCATTTGCCTTTTCTTCCGCTATAAGCTTTATACATAATATAGAAAGAAATAATATTGTAAAAAAACCTATATTATACATAGCATTTTCCATCATAGCTGTTCTTATATAATATAAATCTATTGTGAAAAAATAGCCTGTTAAAGCAAGATATATAAATCCAAGTATATAATATAGAGGTGATACATAAAATGATTTTATTTCCCTCATAAATATTGTCATAGTATTTCGCATTTTTACTCCATATTATCCTGTAATATTTTCTTTCTCTTTTTCTTCTGCTTTTCTTTTTTCTTTACTTTTTTTGGTAAAATGTAAGAAGACCTCTTCAAGTGATAATTCCTTTGCTTTCATCTCAAGTATTTCAAAATCAAGTTCTACTAATTTACTAATAATAGCAGGTCTAATATCATATTCAGATTCTGTAGTTATCGATATATCTTCCATCTCATTCATATTAACAAATCGAATACCAGGCATTGCTCTAAGCACATCCACAGCTTCACTAGCCCTATCTCGAACCAAAAGTTTAACATTCCCTGAATTTATTTCATTGTCTACAGTCTTTTTTAGGGCATATATCATATTTTCAGCAATGAGCTCACCCCTGTCAATAATAAGAACCTTTTCACATGTCTCTTCTACTTCAGAAAGTATATGAGTAGATAAAATAACAGTGCGCTCGCCGGATAAACTTTTTATGAGCTTACGTATTTCAATTATCTGTGTAGGGTCCAGTCCAACAGTAGGCTCATCAAGTATTAATATCTGAGGTTCATGTAATATCGATTGGGCAAGACCGACACGCTGTCTATATCCTTTTGAAAGATGCCCTATAATATGATTTCTATATTCACCAAGACCTATTATCTCTATAACAGCATCAATACGCTTTTTTATTATTCTTTTATTAATATTTTTAAGGTGAGCACAAAAATTTAAATAATCTGTTATACGCATATCAGTATAAAGCGAAATATTTTCTGGCATATAACCTATAAGTTTTTTTGCTTCTCTTGGGTTTTCATGAATTTCATAATTATCAATATACACATTTCCACTTGTAGCGGGTATATATCCAGTGAGTATACGCATTGTTGTCGTTTTGCCAGCACCATTTGGTCCGAGAAATCCTATAATTTCACCTTTTTTAACATCAAATGAAATATCTTTTAATGCTTTATAATCACCATAATATTTTATTACGTTTTTAACAGAAATCATTATTAACAAATCCTAATATTTATAATATAATGAATAATACATTTATAATAAATAAAAATCAATATTTTACTTATATAAAACGATAATATAAAAACAATAAAGGGATAATAACTTAATAATATGAACATTATAATAGCCTCCGACTTACATCTTTCTATAAAGGAAAAAGAGCATTCTCTATCTATATTAGAAGAGATATTTATGAATACCATAGGTAAAGATGCATTATTCCTCTTAGGTGATATCTTCGACTCTTTTACAGATGCCGAAGAGCTTAGAGGTGATTTTAAGAGATTGGCCAATAATCTCAAAAAACCTATATACTATATAGTAGGCAATCATGAAAAAATAGGTATCCTTGATAGACATATGGAACAATTAAACCTAGGTGATAGGGTCATTATAATAGATGGGCCTATGTATTCACAGTTTTATATTAAAGGGGTGGATATTATTGCTTTGCCATATCAGGACAGGTATGAAAACTATTATCAATGGAAGATAGGAAAGAAAGAAGAAGATATACGTATATTTTTATCGCATGGTATAGCTGAAGGGAGTATGTGGTTTACTGATGAATATGAGGATAATGTTGCTGCCATACCAAAGGATTTACTAGAGATATTCTCTTCTGATATAGTAATACTTGGACATATACATCAGAAATTTGAAGCTAAGGTTATGCTTGAAAATAGAAATATTGATGTTATATATCCAGGCTCTAGTAGGATTTGCCGCCTATCAAAATCTGAAGTTGGTGAAAAATATATTATATCATTAAGGTATGAAGATAAAAATCTTAATATAGATTATATATCTCTTCAAAGGGCAGGTAAATATTTAAGGTATGAGTTTAATATAAATGGGGCTTTAAATGAAAATCTTGATATACTTTCAAATGATTGGAATAGAGAGGATATAATAGAAGTAAAAATATCTGGTATTGTCGAAAGCGATATTGAAGCAGATAAAATAATTAAAAATATAGAATCTAAATATAAAAACAAAGTACGTAAATTTATAATTAGCTCCAAAAGTATTTTAATACTTAATAATATTTCAAAAGAAAATATATTAACAGAATTTTTGTCGGTTTCAGACAATTATAAGAAAGAAAAAAGTGATGATATATCTGCTGAAATATTAGAACTTGCTAAGATTATGGGGATAGAAAGAATAGTTACTGCTATAAAGGGTAGAAAATAAATTATGGAAAATAATAAATATAAAGTTGAAATAAATAGCTTTGGAAAATTCACATTTAGAGAATTTGAGATTTCAAATACAACCGTATTTTTTGGCGAAAATGAATCGGGAAAAACTACATTATTTGATGCATTGCTATGCTCTTTTTCAAAGCCTGATAAAACAAAGTATTTCACCGATATAAAAAAGCGATATGGAAATACAGATGTTATATTAAAGCCATCAATAATGGATGAAGATAAAATACCCATATCTATGTATATGAATATATATGCTATAAGACAAAGTGATATATTTATAGATATTTCAGATAATAATGAGTGGCAAAAAGTAATACGTACAAGCTTATATAATACAGATATCGATATCGATAGCCTAATAGATAGCGTGATTTCCGAAAAAGATAGTAATGCTAAGGGAAGTATAAAATCTGAACTTAAAAAGCTAAACGAAAAATATGATGAAACCAAAGAGAATCTTAATCAATTATACTTTGAAGAAAAAAAACTTACAAATTTATTGAAAGAAGCTACAAATAAAAGAAGGGCTAATAATATCATAAAAGAAAAATATGATAGACAATTAGAAGATATAAACATACTCAAAAAAAACATTGAAATAGAAGAGGATATTATACATAGAAAAAGGTATATGCTCATATTAAATGGTATTGATGAATATGAAAGACTACAAGGCTATATAAAAAAAAACAGTGTATATGCTAATGATAAAAGTGAATTTATTAATAAAACTCAAAGCGAAATAGATGAATTTGAAAATAATATAAATTTTTTAAAAGACAAGTATGCATCTCTATGTAAAAGTAAAGATGCTGAAAAACCGTTCTTAGATGATAAGCAAAGAAATAAAATACTAGATAAAATTGATAAAGCTATAATAAAAATAAATGACAAAAAAAATAGTATCTATAAAAAAAATGTGCTTATTAAGTTATTACCTAGTATGTTTATAACCACAATATCTTTGGCTTTATTTGTATTTTTTGACAATATATTTTATCTTTTTGGCGTTCTATCTTGGTTGATTATTTTAATACCCAGTAAAAAAATAGACTACAATATTAAATCTATAAAATATATTACTGATAGCATCCCTGATCTTAATCTAGGCAGTGATAATATTGAAAATATTGATGAACTCTATGATACTTTATTAATTGCAAGAAGGAATATCTTAGAAATAGAACCAGAAAAAGAAAGCATCTATAATGAAGTATTAGAAAGAATAGATTATATTGAAAAAACAAAATACATTTTAGTTGAAGTATTAAGTAACTATGGAGTAGATAATATTACTAGCTATTTAGAAAACTTTAATTTCTACAAAAATGCACAAAATGATTTAGAAAATATTTCTTATCGCCTTGAAGAATATATGAAAACATTTTCTACTAACTCGATAACTATGCTTTCTGTAGAAGTATCAAGACTACTTAGAGAGTTGGATAAAAAATCGATACCATATGATGGCATTTCAGAAGAAGAGCTTTTTGTCAAAAAAAACAACTATAGACGCAAAGATGAAGACCTTAGGCAAAAGTATGATGAAATTCTATCAAAGGAGAAAAGTTTTTTAGTAGAAGAATCGTATGTTGAAGGAGAACGCTCTGCCTATCCAACAAAGATAGTATTACTTGAAGGGCAATTAAAAAATATAGAAAGTTATATAGAAAAATTATATAAAGAAGACAATGCTTTAAATATTTTATTAAATATGTTTGAAGAGATAAGAAGCAAAAACAATAAAATATTTGATGAATTAAAAAATGAATCTCTAAATATTTTTAATAAAATAGTAGGCTCTAATAGAGATGCCAAAATGAATAATTTTGACACAAAAAAAATGGAAATACTCGACAAAAAAAATAATATGATAAATATTAATATGACCTCAAGTGCAACAAAGGCATCTTTTCTTTTTGCTCTTAGGCTTACATTAATAACAAAAATACATGGTAAAAATAGAGCTATTTTGCTTGACGACCCTTTTCTAACATTTGATGAAAAAAGAGAATATGATACACTGCTCTTCTTAAAAGATTTTTCAAAAGAGTATGAAGTGCCAATTATATTCTTTACAAAAAGTGAACTGACAAAAAATAAAATAATAGAAATATTTGAAGATGTAACAACAAATAAAATAGGATGACAATTTACAAAATGAAATTAAATAGGTATATAGCCAGTATAGATGTTGCAAGCAGAAGGGGTGCTGATAAATTGATAAGGGAAGGTAAAGTATTAGTCAATAAAGAAGTTGAAATAAATCCAGCATATGACTTGGAAGAAAATGATATAGTCAACTTTACATTTGATATAGATGAATATAAAGAAAGCCATATTGTAATAAAATTATTTAAGCCTATAGGATATGTAGTATCATCAAACCCTGATGAAGGCAGACCTATATATAATCTTGTCAAAGATATTGGCAAAATATACCCCGTTGGAAGGCTTGATAAAGATAGCACAGGTTTAATAATACTCACTAATGATGGTGTGCTTCATAAAAAAATCATTGGGGCAGAAACAAATCTTGAAAAAGAATATCTTGTTACCGTTGTCGAAACATTAAAAGATGGGGCATTAGGCAAGCTTGAATATGGTCTATCACTTGATGGTGTAAAATTAAAAAAAACTGTTATAAATAAAATAAATGACAACTCATTTTATATCATATTAAGAGAGGGGCGTAATAGGCAGATAAGAAGAATGTGCAGGCTTGTTGGTTATAATATTATATCACTAAAGCGTATTAGAATAGGCTCAATTTTTCTTGATGGCATAAAGGAAGGTCAATTTAAAGCACTCACAGAAGAAGAGAAAAAAAGTTTATATAATTAAAATAAAATATACGATAGTTTGCAAAAAAATAAAAATAAGCTTATAACTGTAAAAAGATATACAAAAAAGACTTATTCTAAGGTTAATAAAAAATGATAAAAGAACAATTGGCTTTAATAGTAGAGGCGGCTTTAAATAAATACTTAGAAGGCAATGACGCCAATTTAGAAATCCCTAATATTGAAATAGAGTATGCATCAGATTATAAATTTGGAGATTATGCCTGTACCATTGCTATGCGTCTTAGCAAAATATTTAAAAAAAATCCATATGAAATAGCTTGCTCAATTGTAGAGATTATAAATCAATCTAATGATAAATCATATTTTGAAAAATTAGAAGTTGCAAAGCCCGGCTTTATAAATATGACACTATCAACTACATTTATAAATGACAATATCAAAGAAGTATTATCATCAAAAGAATATAAAAAAAACTCGGTGAAAAATCCACAAAAGATACAAGTTGAATATGTCAGTGCAAACCCAACAGGGCCACTCCATATTGGGCATGGCAGATGGGCTGCTATTGGCGATAGTCTTTCTAGGATACTTTCATATGTAGGGCATGATGTACAAAGAGAATTTTATGTCAATGATGCTGGCGTACAGATTGAAAGATTAAATGCTAGTATTCTTGCCGCAAAAAATAATATACCAATCCCTGAAGATGGCTACCATGGCGAGTATATAAAAGAAGTCGCACAAATGGATGGTGTGCCTAAAGATATATTATTAGATGAACAAAAAGAGCTACTCAAAAGATTTAATTGTGAGTTTGATAATTTTGCATCAGAGGCTGAAATACGTGAACATGATGGGATAAAAACTGCCATAGAACTATTAGACAGCCATGGCTATATATATGAAAAAGATAATGCCCTATGGTTTAAAACCACCGACTTTGGCGATGATAAAGATAGAGTGCTTAAAAAAACTGATGGCTCATACACATATTTTGCATCTGACATTGCATATCATAAAACTAAAATAGATAGAGGATTTGATTTTCTCATCAATATGCTTGGGGCAGACCATCATGGATATATGCTAAGAATATCATCTGCTGTAAAAGTATTAAGTGATGATAAAGTAAAGCTTCATGTAATACTCGGTCAGCTTGTAAGGCTATTTCGAGGCAAAGACCCTGTCAAAATGAGCAAACGCACGGGCGACATGATAACATTAGAAGAAGTCATTGATGAAATAGGTGTTGATTCTACGAGATATTTTCTTTCAATGCGTAGTGCAAATACACCGCTAGACTTCGACCTTGAAATCGCAAAAAAGCATGACAATGACAATCCTGTATATTATGTTCAATATGCCTACGCTAGAATATGTAATATATTTTTAAAGCTCAAAGAAAAAGGCATGAACTTTGACGAAAATACTAATTTTGATATATCACTTATAAACGATGAATGCACCGATAAGCTTGCAAAAATGATTTTACGCTTCAGTGATGAATGTCTACTTTGTGCGAGTATCTATGAGGTTCATCCTATGGTTGCATATACATATGAACTTGCAGCAAGTTTCCACAGGTTTTACTACAACAATATAGTATTAGATGATGATGAAAAAGTACGCACTCAAAGGCTTCTACTTTCTCTAGCAACACAGAATATACTTGGAATATGTTTTGATATAATAGGTATCACAAAACTTCAAAACATGTGGGTCACTACTGAGTAGGCTTTAATTGCATATATTAAATGCATTTTGTCATTTCAATTTTTCTATTTCTTTTTTACTTAGACCTGTATGTTTAGAAATTATATTAATATTAATATTGTCAGCTAGCATTTCTTTTGCTATTCCAATCTTTATATCATGACCATAATCTTTCTTTTCATTTTCTAAATTATCTTTAACATCGTCTACTAATTTATAACTTAAATCTTGCTTGAAAAAATCCATATAGCCCGCCACCAAAAAACTATAGTAAACTGATTTTTTACTTTCTAAAGATGAAGTTGAAAGTATTATATGGTCTAGCACATTAATATTTAAATATTGCGACACATGCGAAAGTTTATTCGTAAAATCAATATCAAATTGTGAAGGCTCAGGGTTTTTTCTCGTTGTATGATTATGAG
>CAMRBQ010000057.1 GCA_947040495.1 uncultured Spirochaetia bacterium | reverse complement strand
ATTAGGAGAAGCCGCTAACATCATTAAAAAATTATCCATTCTAAAAGCTTGCTCTCCAAGTTCTAATAGATTGCCGCCAAAAATACCATAAATAGCCCTATCAGTAGAATCTCTTAATTTTTTTGCTTTTTGTGATAAAATATCTAGGCTTTCTTTTGTATACTTAAATGGAGATGGCGGGGCGGTAACACTACACCACATGATTTTTTGTAATTTACTTTCCAAATCAGAAAAATCTACTTTTTCATCATCAACATTATCAAGATAAGGATAGAATGTTTGCTCAAAATATAGACAATCTTTTTTTTGAATAGAAATCATATTACCATCTACATCATAAATTTCATAATCACCATCTTCACCAATAGTAATATCGATATGCTTTGGTATCATTACGTCAGTACCGTCATGCAACATCCATTTTTTCCAATAACTTTCATCCTTATAAAACTCATATCCAAATTGCACAATATCAACTTTAAAATAATCTAATACATCATCTTCAACAACTGCTAATTGCTGTAAAACATCATACATATAAATTTTGCTTTTAGGCAGACCGATATACTCTCTTAATCTTTTATACGTTTGTACAGCCATGCCACTAGATCGATGTGCATTACAATCAATAGGCACCCTATCTGGTGTTTGATGATTAAGGCTTTTTAAAACTCTTTCTCTTGATGTCATGTTATCACTCCTAATTTTTAAATTTTCCCTTTTTATCACGACATATAATATAAGACTTACTTAAAATCTTATCCGTTGCCACTGCCACTGCCCCATATAATATCGGATCAATTGTAAAATTAGCTATTTTTATTTTATAGCCATCTCATATTTTTGGGGCACTTCTAATAACTAATAGCAAAATAATCTATTCAAACACTATAATGAGAAGTTAAACATAATACCCAGAAAGCCTAATAATTTTTCATCTGCTAATCAAATTATTAATATTATACTTCTACATTGAATCTCTTTGACTTTTTTCTTATTATAGATTATGCTACATAATGTAATGCTTCTATTATAAAGATAGGGTTCATTTTGGAGAAATAATAATGAAAAAGTCAAGATCCTGGTATATATTACTTGTTTTTATATTAATTTTTGGATCATGTAAACCTAGTGACAATAACCAAACAAAAGAATCTGATGTAACAATTAAACTGGGTGAGTTTATCTTAGATACTCAGATGTCAAATTTAAACCCGTTTGCGACAGGCAATGCCTTACCTGTTATAAAAATCATCTACGAATCACTTTTTGAATATAACAATAAAACAGGGGAACTTGACCCAATACTTGCCACAAGCTATTCTTGGAATGACAAGAAAGATGAGCTTACAGTTACAATAAATAAAAATGTAAAATGGCATGATGATAAAGTTTTAACATCAGATGATGTTATTTATACGATGAATGTTCTAAAAGAAAATAAAGCATTCGATAGATTTGCTATTTGGGAAAAAATAGACAGTGTAGAATCTGATGGTGATAAAGTTATTTTTAAAACAAAAAGCCCTTTCTTATCATTGCCTAGATATTTATCGCTGGTTCTTATAGTTCCAAAACATATATGGGAAAATGAGCAAGCAAGAACTTTTGTAAACCAAAATCCAATAGGAACAGGCCCTTTTATATATAAAGCATATACTACGGGAACATCTGTATCTTTTGAAGCTAATAAAAATTATTGGGCAGGGGCTCCAAAAGTAAATAAGCTATTGATGATAATTTATAACTCTTCCTCAAATCTTACATTGGCACTTTTAAAAGGTGAAGTTGACGGAGCCGCAGGTGGGACAATAGCTATGTCAAGTCTTCCAAAATTCAGACAAAAAGAGTATGCACAATTAGATATTTACACAGGTGTTGGAAATTTTTCTGTAGTTATGAACCATGAAAATGAATTTCTATCGGATGTAAATGTAAGAAAAGCAATGGCTATGGCAATAAATCAAACAGAACTTATCTCTAAAGGTGAATATGATGGTGTTTTCCCTACAAGTATTTCTTGGTTGCCAGATTTATTTGGTGAATATGTGAACAAAAAGGCACAAGACTCATTAAAATTTAATCTTGATGCTGCTAAAAAAGTATTAGAAGATGCTGGATATACAAAAAGTAATGATGGTATTTATCAAAAAGATGGAAAGCGTTTGTCATTTACATATCATAGTGCCTCTGGTGCACCCGCACAGCAAATGGAAGCTTCAATGATTCAACAATGGTTGCTAAACTTAGGCATAGAAATGAAACCTAAGCTTGCAACATGGACGCAACTAATACAGCTAGCACAAACGGGAAAGTTTGACCTTATTCAAATTGGTATTTCTTTTCCTCCAGACCCTTATGCTGCCATTAATAGCTGCTTTAATTCTTCTATGACTAGCATTATAGGAGAGCCTACTTCGGGCATAAATTATTTTAGATATAGAAATGATGAAATGGATAAGCTCCTTTCTTTAGCAACCATTGAAACAGATGAAAAAAAATTAATACAATATTTTTATGATATGCAAGACATATTAGCTGAAGATTATGTATTTCTTCCGATGTATAATTCAAGTGGTCATATTCCATACTATGATGGTAAAAATGTTACGGGTTGGCAAACTTATAATGCACCTGTGATGTGCAATAGAAATTTAGCAAGTCTTGTTGCTGCAAAAAAATAATCTAGCAACTATAATGTTTAAGATGTAACTTTTATTTGATATTAGATGAGGTAGGTTTTTAAATGGCGAATATATCGTTTAAATACATATTGAAGCGTTTTTTGAGTGCCGTTTTGACCCTTTGGGTTGCATTAACATTTAATTTTTTGCTCCCCCGAATGATGGGTGGGAATCCCGCTGATTATTTGGCTTCACAAAATGCGATGGGCTCATTAGAATATGCTGAAAAAATTGAGGCAGAATTCGGGCTTGATAAAAACATTGCAGAACAATATGTTAAATATATAACAGGATTATTACAAGGAAACCTTGGAATTTCTTATACAAACTTCCCTGTCGCTGTAAGTGATATAATAACTAAGGCAATGCCTTGGACTTTATTAATAGTTCTAATATCTACATTTTTGTCTTTTAGTTTAGCTTGGATATTAGGAATAATAGCTGCCATGAAAAAAGGCAGCGTCTTCGATAATGTTGTTGTTGGTGGAGCATTTGCTGTTCAATCAATACCATATTTTTGGGTTGGAATGTTAATAGTTATGTGGCTTGGATTTTACTCGAATTTTTTTCCTATGGGACATGCTATGACTCCGGGACAGGAATTCATATCTACTTTGCAATTAGTAGGTAATATTGCATATCATGCTGTACTACCTATTCTTTCATTGGTTATAGTAACTTTGGCAGGTAGAATGATTATGATGAGAAGCAATATTCTTCAGGTATTTTCGGAAGATTATATACTATTGGCACAAGCTAAGGGCTTACGTAGAAATACAATATTTACCAAATATGCATTAAGAAATGCAATGCTACCATCTTTCACAGGTTTAATGCTAAGCTTAGGGCAAGCAGTTGGGGGGGCAATAGCTACTGAGATAATATTTTCTTATCCAGGAATTGGTTTGACAATTATGAATGCCATTTTCAGCCAAGATTACCCACTCATACAAGGATGTTTTGCAATAATTGCTTTAAGTGTTGTCATTATAAACTTTATTGCCGACTTAATTTATCCTATTATTGACCCTAGAGTATCACTATCATAGAAGGAATTTTTATGAAGAACAAAAAATCTGATAGTTATTTATTATTTGAAAAATATATACTAAAAAATACAAAAGCAAAAATTGGAATGGCTATTGTATTGTTTTTTACAATTGTGGCATTTTTTGCCCCATTGATAGCACCATATCAACCAAAAGATATAAGTTTTATTCCATGGGAAACCCCATCTCTAGAACATGTTTTTGGAGTAAATAGCTATGGGCAAGATATTTTTTCACAAGTTATATATGGTTCTCGTATTACAGTAAGTGTTGGAATACTTGCGGGTTTATTAACTAGTTTTATAGGATTATTTGTGGGGCTTTTGGCAGGCTATAAAAGTGGAAGATTAGGCGAAATCTTAATGAGAATAGTAGATGTATTTCTAGTTGTTCCGACATTAGCATTTATGATAGTCTTAGCCGCCTTTATGCCAAGTATGGGGATACTTAATCTTATTATTATAATAGGTGCGCTAAGCTGGTTATGGATGGCAAGGAGTATTCGCTCACAAACTCTATCTGAAGCAAAAAGAGAATATGTAGAGGCTGCTAAGGTGCAAGGCATGGGTTCAATTGAGATAATGTTTAAAGAAATATTACCAAATATAATGCCTGTAGTAACTGCTAATATGGTTATGGTTATTACATCATCCATATTAACAGAAGCAACTTTAAGTTTTTTAGGTCTTGGAGACCCTAATCTTATAAGCTGGGGACAAATGCTTTCTGTATCTTTTGAAAACAGTGCTATTATCTACAATGCTTGGTGGTGGATGCTCCCCCCTGGAATTTGTATAGTAACGCTAGGTTTTAGCTTTATGCTTATAGGCAATTCATTTTTAGATATATATGCAAGTGATCGTGGTGGTGCAATAATCCTTTAAAGAGATAATTATGGAATCTAATGTTTTATTATCAGTAAAAAATCTCAATATTCGCTATAAGGCTGATAGAGGTGATGTTCAAGCAGTAACAAATGTCAACTTTAATATAAATAAAGGTGAATTTTTTGGACTGGCTGGAGAATCTGGTTGTGGTAAATCTAGCATTGCTTTTGCTATTATGAGATTATTAAAAAGCACAGCAAAAATAGATAGTGGAAGTATCGAATTTTCTGGCAAAAATGTTTTGGCATTTTCAAAAGAGCAGATGAGATTATTTCGTTGGCAAAAGTCTTCAATGGTTCTCCAAAGTGCTATGAATAACTTAAACCCTGTATTAACAATAGGAAGCCAGCTAATTGATGCAATATTGGCACATGAAAAAATAAGTAAAAGTGAAGCAATTAAAAGAGTAAAAAAATCTTTGGAAGTAGTAAATATTGATAAATCTAGGATTGGCTCTTTTCCACATGAGCTCTCTGGTGGTATGAAGCAAAGAGTTGCGATTGCTATGGCTCTTTTGCTAAAGCCTGATTTAGTAATTTTTGATGAGCCTACAACTGCCCTTGATGTTGTGGTTCAATACAATATTATAAAAAGAATAAATCAACTCAAAAAAGAAATGGGATTTTCTATTTTATTTATTACACATGATTTACCATTAATGTTAGAAATGTGTGATAGAATAGCTATTATGTATGCAGGTAGAATGGTAGAAATAGCTCCTGTAAAACAACTATTAAATCAAGCATCTCATCCATATACACAAGGACTATTAAAAGCATTCCCTTCTCTTGTAGGACCGAAAAAAAAATTAAGCGGTATTGATGGGAGTATACCAGACCTTATAACTCCACCACAAGGTTGCTTGTTTTATGATAGATGTTATATCGCAAAAAATGATTGCCAAAACACACCACCACCTTTTGAACAGATAAGTGATGGGCATTTTTGTGCATGTTATCATAAATTAGAAGAAGGTGTGTAAATTAGATGGATAGTAATACAAATAATATTGCAGTTGAATTTAAGAATGTAAAAAAATATTTTATAAAAAAGCATAGTTTATTTAGTAAATCTACATTAAAAGCCGTTGATGATGTTAGTTTTTCTATAAAAAAAGGCGAAGTAATGGCAGTTGTCGGAGAATCGGGCTGTGGTAAATCTACTTTGGCGAAGATGCTTTGTAAAATTCATAAGCCGACATCAGGTGAAATATATGTAAATGATTTGAATATCAGTAGCAATATGAACAAAAAGCAAATACTAAATTTTCGTAAAGAAGCTCAAATGATATTCCAAGACCCTTTTGGTTCATTAAATCCCGCACATGAAATAAATTATATTGTAGGCAGGTCTATAAAAATTCATAATCCCCACCTGTCAAAAACAGAAATTTTAAACAAAGTAATTGATTTATTTAATATTGTAGGACTAACACCCGCAAACGATTTTATCGGCAAGCATCCAAATCAGCTTTCAGGGGGGCAGCGACAAAGAATCGTAATCGCAAGGGCATTAGCTGTTGAACCTTTGATAATTGTTGCAGATGAACCGACTTCTATGCTAGATGTTTCTATAGGTATAGAAATTATGAATCTTATGATAAAATTAAAAGAAGAAAAAAATCTAACATATATGTATATTACACATAATCTAGCCTCCGCAAGATATGTGGCAGATAAAATGGTCGTAATGTATGCAGGCAATGCCGTTGAACAGGGCTATTGTGATGATATTATAGTAAAACCGCTCCACCCATATACTATTTTACTTTTGGCAAGTACCCCAGAACCATTTAGAAAAGAAAAACTCCAAATTAAGGCAAGTGAAGATTTACCTGACTTAACAAGCCCTATGAATTTTTGCCCATTTGCTTTAAGATGTCCAAAATCTAGTGAGCGTTGTGAAAAACAAAAACCTAAAAATTATAAAGTAGGTAATAGAGAAGTTAAATGTTTTTTATATGAAAATGCCACGTCAGAAGATGAAATTAATATTGATATTTCTATATATAAATAGAAACATAAGGAGATTATAATTGTGAGTGAAAAGCCAAATTATATTATAATAATGACAGATGACCAAGGTTATGGTGATTTATCTTGTATGGGAAATACTGATTTCATAACACCTAATATTGATAGCCTTGCAGCAAATGGTGTAAGGTTTACAAATTTGTACTCGGCAAGCCCGGTATGCTCCCCTTCAAGAGCAAGCCTACTTACAGGACGATACCCCGCAAATGCTGGTGTTAGATCAATATTAGCAGGGCATAGAAGGGCGTCTGGTTTGACTCCTTCTGCACCAACTTTAGCAACTGCATTAAAAGAATTGGGTTATAAAACTTCAATTATAGGGAAATGGCATTTGGGATTAAAAGACGAATGTAAACCTCAAAGTAATGGTTTTGATAGATTTTATGGTTTTATGGCAGGTTGTGTTGATTATTATTCCCATATTTTTTATTGGGGAATGGATAGTAATTCAAATCCAACCCATGACCTATGGGATAATGATAAAGAAGTATATGAAAATGGTGAATATTTAACTGATCTGATTACTGAAAAGGCTATTGAAGAAATAAGGATTTCAAAAGAAAGTGATAATCCTTTTATGCTCTTTGTTTCATACAATGCCCCACATTATCCGATGCATGCCCCTAAAAAATATACAGATAGATTTAAACATTTACCATGGGATAGAGCTATTATGGCTTCAATGATTTCGGCTGTTGACGATGGTGTTGGCGATATTATAAATGAGCTTAAAAGAACAAATCAATATGAAAATACCTGTATATATTTTCAAAGCGACAATGGGCCTTCGAGAGAATCTAGAAATTGGCTAGATGGAACATTAGACCCATATTATGGAGGATTATCAGGGGGACTTAAAGGGCATAAATACAGTTTGTTTGAAGGTGGCATACGTGTTCCATCGGTAATTTCATGGCCTGCAAAGATTCCAAAAGAGCAGGTTATAAATGAACCTTGCTGTGCGATGGATATATTCCCAACACTTTTGAAATCAGCTGGAGGTGACTTACAAAATTACCCCGTTGATGGACAAGATATTATGGATGTATTAACAAATAAAGAAAAATCTCCACATGAATATATATATTGGGAAATGGATAATCAAACTGCCGTTCGTAATGGTAAATATAAATTGGTACTTAATGGCTATTTAGTAGAGGGAGAACCTGCTTGCGATAATATATTTTTATCCGACCTAGAAGAGGACCCTAGTGAATCTATTAATATTTCTGAAAAACTACCTGATATAACCAATAGACTTAAGATAAAAGCACTTAATTGGCGAAAAGAGATAGAAGAAAATTGGGAAGAAAAATTTGCTAATAATTATAAAAATTTAACTTAAAACTATTATTTTATTATAAAATTATAATACTTATATTTGATTCCTTAAACATATAGATGTCACAAGTATATATTTTGTAAAGATAAAATTAAAGTATGAAAGTAAAATTGACGATTTTACTATGGATATGGAATAGTCTAAATATTGTTTTATATATTAGTTGGAAGAGGAAATTATGTTTAAAAATATGGGTTTGCAATTTAAAATTTCACTATCTGTAGGTATTGCCGTATTTACAATTCTTTCCGTTTTGGTTATATATACAATAAATGAGAGCACTAGTGTAGCTTATGACATCATTTTAAAGGAACTTAAATCTGAAACTAGAGCAGAAGCGAACTCTATAGAAAATCAACTTTCACGTCTTCAAATGCCCATAGACGGATTGGGTCATGCTATAAGAGCAATTACGACAGTAAATGGAGATTATAGTCTTATTGAACCTATACTAGACGATTTTCTTAAAGACCCCGCTCATAAAATGGTCACAAAGGTTTTAGTCAATTTTGACCCTAGTTATATTAATTTTAATTTGGAATCTTCTCGAGAAGGCAATAAGATAGACACTTACAATAATGTTCTGAATACCGAGTGGTACACAGCAACAAAAAAGACATTAGCCGCATATACAACAGATATGTATAAAACAGATAATGGTTGGGAATATATATATAGTATGCCTATATTGGTTAATAAAATATTTGTAGGCGTTATTGCTATTGAGGTATCATCATTATGGATTGCAAATACTGTTGCAGATATTGTTCCATTTGGGATAGGTTCTGCTTATGTTGTAGATAATTCGGGTAGACTTATCGGGGTAGATAGACGACGTGATGCACATTTGCTTGGTATAAATATATATGATTCTGGATGGAGTGGTTATAAAGAAAGGGATTTCATCAATGTTGTACAAGCAGGACAATCTCTTGGATTTAAAAAACCTAGCTCAACATTTCAATCTGGCTGGCTTTCTTTATATCAATTAGAAACTATATCAATTCCTGGTGGTAAACATTGGGGGCTTGTACTTCAAGTTGCTGTACCACAAATGCTTGAAGATATCACTAATATGAAAATTGTAACTATAATAGGCTCAATTATTGCTTTTATTGTTCTCATTATATTTATTTTTATGATAATAAGACATTTACTTATTATTGATATAAAAAAGTTAAATGAACAAGCAAAATATCTTGCAAGTGGAGATTTGTCTTTTATACCCACTAAAAAAATACTCCATAGAAGAGATGAAATAGGCATGCTTGCTCAAAATTTCTCAAAAATAAAAAATAGTATAAAAAAAACAATGACTCTTATTGATGAAAGTGCCAAAGAGATGAAAGACATTAGTTTAACATTATCAGCGGGGACTAATGACCTCTCTCATCGTACAGAAGAACAGTCTTCAAATATTGAAAGAACAAGTGCCAATATGGAAGAAATGTCCTCTACAATAAAGATGTCAGCTGAATATTCTGTTGATGGCAATAATATGATGATAGCATCTGAACAATTCATAAAAAAGGCTGCCGAAGTAATAGAGGATACAGCAAAAAATGTAGAAGATGTATATGAAGCAAGTAGCAAAATTGCTGATATTACAAAGATGATAGAAAGTATTGCATTTCAAACAAATATCTTAGCATTAAATGCTGCAGTTGAGGCCGCACGTGCAGGGGAACAAGGTAGAGGTTTTGCTGTTGTTGCAAGTGAGGTAAGAAATCTAGCATTGACTACACAAAATTTTGTTAATGACATATCTAAGCTCATAGATGATTCTAATAAAAAAATCAAAATAGCCACAGAAACGTCTAAAGAATCTAAGGAAATATTTTCTGAAATACAAAGTAAAATAAAAGAAACTGCCAATATTATGAAAGATATGAGTTCTACTGCCGTAGAACAAAAAGCAGGCGTAGATCAAATAAATGATTCCATAATTCAAATAAGTGATATAACTCAACAAAATGCTGCATTGTCAGAAGAATTATCATCGACTGGTGAAATGCTTTTGTCTCAAGCAAATAATCTTGTTGAATTAATAAGATATTTTAAAATTAATGATAAGTAAGTTACTAAATAACATTATTAATAATAATAAAATAGATTTTTATTTTTTTTGCTTAAAAAAACTTGAAAAAATATAAAAAATATATATAATGCATAGTTTATATACTTTGCTAAGGTTTTTCAATGGCTTCTATTGTAATAGTTACAGCACCATCGGGATGTGGTAAGACAACTCTAATAAATGGGTATATAAAAAACAATAAAGATGTGCTCTTTGCAATATCGCATACAACAAGAGAGAAACGTAAAGATGAAGAGGATGGAACACATTATCATTTTGTAGATGCTAAAATATTTGAAGCAATGATACAAGAAAATAAGTTTATAGAATGGGCAAAAGTACACGATAATTATTATGGTACTTCAAAAGAAGAATTAGAGAAGGGAACCGAAAATAAAACTATCATATTAGATATAGATGTACAAGGGGCTTTAGCCTTACAAAAAATTAATGTAGAGGCTTTGTATATATTTATAAAACCGCCATCTATAAAATCTTTAAAAGAAAGGTTGATTAAAAGAAATAGCGACAAAGAAGATACCATAGAAAAGCGTATTTGGAATGCAAAAAGAGAACTCGAATATGAATATGCATTCAATACTGTAATTATAAATGAACAATTAGATAAAACACAAAAGATATTTGATGAAACAATATCAAACTATAAAAAAGAACCAAAAATTAAACATAAGGAAAGTAAATGATACCTCTTGAAAAACTTATAGAATATAAAGGCAATAGATATGAACTAACTAAGGCTATGATAGAGCTTGCTAGAAATGGTAAGCATTTACTACAAGCCGAGGTTAAACATAAAAAAGACAAATATGTTGCTGTTGTTATAAGCAATATTCTTGATGGAAAAATAAAGTTTGATTATACTGATGAAAATATGCATATAGATAGATATGCCCCTTGTATAACATCGGAAGAAATTTATGACGAAACTTTATATATAACAAAAAATGATGAAAATTCTTCAACAAATGATCTCAAAAAAGATGATGATTATCAATATGATGAAGAAGACTATGATGACGATGACGACACGGATGAAACAGAAACAGATGATGATAATGATAACAGCGATGATGAAAATATAACTCCAGAATCAAAATAAATGTCTATAAAAATAGTAAAATAATTGGCAAATCGTAAGATTGTTCTATTTGATAATTATTTTATTCTATAATATATAAGATAATATGTGCTATATTAAGTAAGCATGATAATTACTTTAAACTGTGCTAAGATTAAAATAATTAAATTTTATTAGGAGTGTAAGAATATGGCAGATTTCGAAGCTATTGGTTTAGCTTTACAAAAAGGTAAGGCAGCTGATGTAAAAACAATGGTACAAGCAGCCGTTGATGAGGGTTGCAATATAGAATCTATTTTACAAAAGGGCTTAATAGATTCTATGAAAATAATTGGCGACAAAATGCAAAAAGGTGAGGTGTATGTTCCCGAAGTACTTATAGCTGCAAGGGCTATGAATGCAGGTCTTACTATCCTTGAGCCTCTTTTAGAAGCACAAGGTATTGAACCAAAAGGAACAATTATTATAGCAACAGTTAAAGGGGATTTACATGACATAGGTAAAAACCTTGCTGCTATGATGTATAAAGGTGCTGGATTTAAAGTTGTAGATTTAGGTGTTGATGCTGGCTCTGACAAATTTCTAGCCGCTTGTAAAGAACATAATCCAGATGTAATAGGTCTAAGTGCACTACTTACAACTACTATGGTTAATATGGAACCTATAATCAAAGACCTTAGAGAAGCAGGCTATAAAGGTATTATACAAGTTGGTGGTGCCCCATTGACACAGGCTTTTGCTGATAAAATAGGTGCAGATTTATATGCAGATGATGCCTCTACAGGCGTACAGTTATCTCTTAGTAAACTTGGTAAATAATTTACTAATAATTAAATAAAAAAATACGAGGGTAAGAACGTCCTTTTATAGGATGTCTTTGCCTTCGTATTATTTTAACTGAAATCCCGAACGAGGAGGTTGCTTGAAACGGGACTTATCAGAAAAGGTTATTATGAAAAATTTTTGTTTAAGGAGATGTTATGTTTGCTTTGCCTTTTCTGTAATTTTATCTTCAGTTACAAAATAAAACTATCATAATAATAAAAAGTAAAATTTTTATAGTAAATTTATTATCTTCACTTTAATAGTCATATCATAAAATAGTCATATCATAAAATAGTCATATCATAAAATAGTCATATCATAAAATAGTC
>CAMRBQ010000056.1 GCA_947040495.1 uncultured Spirochaetia bacterium | reverse complement strand
GAACTGCTTCATGCTTTTAAAATTAAACGTTCGTTGAGTAGAAAAGCTAATCCTTTTTCGAACGAGGTATTACAATTTTACTATACCACAACAGTGCACAGCTTGTGGCATTTGATTATAGTGCTAATATGATTGAGCTTGCTAAAAAACATAGAGCGGATGTACTAGATAAAGTCGATTTTCGAGTTTGTGATGCTACCGATTATCAGCAGTTATTGAATTTAAAGCAAAGCCGCCCTTTTAATAAAGCATTTGCAAATATGGCGATTATGGATATTTCAAATATAGAGCCTCTTTTTAAGGCAGTCTATGAAATGATTTCAAGCAATGGTATTTTTGTCTTTGCAACGCATCATCCTTGCTACACATATCCTAACAATGATTATTTTACAACTTGTATTAATAAAGGTGTCGCCATTGAAGGACAACCTGTACTGCAAAATTATTATCATCGTTCAATATCTGAAATATTAAATACTGCATTTGCTACGGGGTTTGTATTAGACGGCTTTTATGAAGTGCCATTTAAAAATGAAAAAACACCTATCATTATGATTATACGTTTGCATAAATAATATAGAAAATTTAATGCTTAATACAAAAAATGCTCCCAAAGTAAAAAATTTTATTTAAAAAATGAATGTTTACTTTTTTATGCTCTTATGTTACAATTAATTTTTAAAATTTAGGGATAGATTGAAGTATAAATAATCTATGAAAAAATCAAATCTTATAAGAAAATTTAAACCTAAGCCGTCAATAGGAAAGTTTATAACCCCCTTCGTGCTCCCATGTGTGTTCTCATCAATAATACTATTGTATATTATGTTTGAATATGAGACTGTTTCTATAAATGATGTAGTACAGACTATGTGGTTTTCTATGGTCACAATGACAACTACAGGCTATGGTGATATAGTACCCCATACATTAGCTGGGCGTATTATAGCAGTTGGTTTAATGTTAATTGGAATAGTATCGGCTTCATATTTAACAGCAGCTGTATCATCATTTTTAGTAAATGAAAAGCTATTTAATAGGAAAGATCAAAAAAGGCTTAAAAAAATGAAAAAACATACAATGATATTGGGTTATAAGGATGAATTACATCTTCTAGTTAGAGATATCCTGATCTATGAAAAAAACCTAAGCCCAGATGATATTGTACTTGTAAATAGAGAAGACAATCAAAAATTAAAAGATGTATTTGTAGCAAATGGAATTGAAGGTATAAATTATGTAGAAGGCGACCGTAGTGATGAGGCTGTCTTATTAAAAGCCGGTGTAAAAACCGCCAAAAAAGCCATAGTATTATCAAATGAACTTTCAACAAGGGATGCCGAGAGTATTGATGCTAGGACTACAGTTGTTGTCATGATGCTGCGCTCTTTAAATCCTAATCTTTATATATGTGCTGAAGTTGTAACTGAAAAATATAAAAGGCATTTAATCAATTTCAAATGTGATGAAGTTGTACATGGCCCACAATATAGTCGATTTCTTTTAGCAAGTGCTGCTAGCCATGCGGGCATTACAAATGTAGTAGATAAGCTACTCAACAGAGGCGATGATGCCCTATTGTCTTTAGAATCTATTGATAAAAAAATAGAAGGTGAAAGTTTTGCTGATATATCTAAAAGATACAAAGAAGAAAAAGATGAAATAGTAATAGGCGTCATCGAAAACATGGGTGCAGAAATAACATTAAAAAAAGAAGCCATAGATGAAGCACAAAAAACACCCGATATGAGCTCGCTTATAAAAAATCTAAGAGAAGTACGTGAACTTGAAAAAAACAAAGCTGTAATAAACCCAAATGATAATTATATTTTCAAAAAAAACTCTGCATTAGTTATTATCAAAAAAGCAATTTTAAATGATATTGAAGAGGTTCAATTGTGACAAAAAAAGATACATCAAAGAATAATAAAAAAATCAAAAATATATTTTCTAAAAATATATCTCAAAAAAATATTGATACATTAGCGGACGTATTTAATGCTTTACTCAATGTAGAATTATTTTCTGATCTAACCAAAGAAGAACTTATGCAGTTTTCGACAATAGTAAAAAAAGAAAATGTCACTGCTGGAAAAGTGATTGCAAAAGAAGGGGATAAAAAATCAAATCTATATATATTAAATGAAGGCATTGTCGAAATTTCAAAAAAAACTTCGCTTGGTGAACCATATGTAATATCAATACGGGATTCGAAAAAACTTGGGCGTGCATTTTTTGGTGAAATTTCACTAATATATAAAGCACCAAGAACGGCAACTATAATCGCAAAAACAGATGCTGTTTTATATAATATTACTGGTCCTGATTTTAATAAATTCTGTGATGATAATCCACTTATAGGATATAAAATAATAAAAATTTTAATCCGTGATATATGTAAATATTTAAGAAATAGTAATGAGCAAGTATTAATATTATTTAATGCATTAGTTGAAGAAACAAAAAGAGGCATTGAAACATAAACTACTAATTCAATAAATTATTTTATTGCCTCTTTTATAAAAATACACTAAACAAACTACCTACAATGAGCTACTATAAGTTGAAAAAACCTATGGTGGATAGCCGAAGCATTTTTATGGCTTTTAAAAATATAAGAAGTGGTATTGTTGTTACTAAACCAGATAAAGATAAAATAAACCAATCTATATTTTTTACATCAAAATTTAATGGTTTAGAATAGAAAGTATATACGAGAGCAGGACAACAACTGCAGTTGTTTCAAGCATAGTGCTTTTAATTTTATTATATGTATTATCTTTTTTCACATTCTATAGATACCAAAAGACAATGCGATACTTATAGAAAGAGTGGGAAACATACTAATATTTACAGTTTTATATATTATACCAATTATAGCAACTATTATTGCAATATACTCAAGTAAAGTTTTTTCTCTCCAAATATAATAATATCCAATAGCATACTTACCTATAGGTGTTATATAATATACTAATGATGCATCAATTTGTAACAAATACAATAATAATCATAATTAAAAATAATGAAAACACACGAGAAGGCAATAAAAACATGGGAGTAAAAGTTTTAACTACCTTCCAATATATAGGAAATAAACTCCATAATGCATATGACATTTCACTAGTTTAATCCTCTTTTAAATGGCTGCTCATAATCTATTTAATTTACCTTTATTAATAAATAATGATATAAAATAAAAAAAGAGCATCTATACTTTTTATAGTACAGACACTCTCTCTTTATTTTATTAAAAAATTAAAATTTATAAATAATTTTTATTATTCTGTAGTAGTAGTCTCATCAGCAACTGTAGTCTCATCAGTAGCACTATCTTGAGGAGCGTCATTTTTAAACTCTTCTCTCACAGGCTTATCAGCGATAGCCTCTTCAGTCTGCCCATAACTATAACCAAGTTTATCAAAATACTTTGAATATACATTTTTGAACTGGTCTGTACTTACATATATCACACTATAAAATTGATTTATAAGCACAGTAAACTTAGCATCTTTAATATTTTCATCAGTTGTAGATTTGTCAACAATATTCCACAAAGCATCAAACATCTTATTATAATAAACTTTTCTAAGAACACCATCATTAAACTCAGCATTCAAAAGTTCAGAGTTTATCGAAGCAACATATGTATTCAATCTCACATACATCTCTACATCATTGTCTACCATTCCAGAGTCTAATATATAATTAAAATTATTTAAGCTCTGTTTCATAGCAAGTGAACTACCAGTGTACATATTAAGAATGCCCGAATATAAATTAAGATGATAATCTATCTGTTGTACGTCATTTGTCTTACCTATAGCAACAAGTGAAGGCTTTACAGTTTTTAAATAACTCAAAGCTTCATTAGCCTTTGAAATACCTATAGCAACATTTCTGTCTGCAGCCATTTCGCTTGATACGATATTATAAATATCTAAATCTACATAATCGACATTATTTGTATCTATATAATTATCATTAGTATATCTCTCAACAATTTTATCAATTTTATATACAACTCTAAATAAATAGTCATCTCTAATAACAGCTACATAATTTGTGAGTCTATCTAAATTAAGTTGTAGCATTCCGTCATTAATAGAGTTAATAGCAGGAAATCTAGGGACAACATAATCTAACTTAGTAATGCTATCATTAGAGGAACTAACATCTGCCTCAGAAGTGGCACTTGTAGTTGTTGCCGGAGGAGTATCCTTTGTCGCTTCCGCCTCTTGAGCAAACAAGGAAAACGTCCCAAAAACCAATATAACCATAGTTAACAGTATTTTTTTCATAAATATCGCTCCTTAATTTTATGAATCAATTTTTTAAACAAATTACAATATCAGTAAAAACTTTACGCAGTACTATTTTGTCCTGCACATTTGTATTAACTAATATATTAATCGAACCATCAATCTCTTCAATAATTCCAATTATGACTTCATCCTTGATATTATAAAGCATCCCCTCAAAAATATTTGTATTTTCATCCAAAATATATCGACTAGCTATCATTTCTGACAATATCAATACTAAAGACTTCAATACTTCAATACCTTCTCCACACAAAGAAGTAAGGCATTTTGCTAGAGAATCAGCTTCTTTCTCTTTTATTGCTCTAAAAAATGAAACCAATAACTCCCTACCATTATTATCTATATCTCTATTTTTGTCAAGTAAATTTTTAAGTCCTCTATCTACACTTCCATCGGAATGAGAAAGGCAAAATTTAATTTCTTCATCGTTAAATTTCAATCTTTTTCTATAAATATTATCGAGCATTTGTTTAGATAGATTAGCAAAATGTAGTCCCATTAACCTAGAAAAAAGTGGCTTCATCGAAGTATCTGATATAATATTTGGATTATCCGAAAGTAAAATAAATATATTATTATCAAATGGCTCTTCTAACGTCCTAAGAAAAACATTAGACGAGGTTTTATCCATTAAATCAATACCTTCTATTATAAATATACGTTTTATACCCGTAGGTTTTCTTGTCGTAAGCTCTATTACTTTTCTTATAGAATCTAGAGGCAAAACTGTATACACAATATTATAATATAATTTTTTCAACCCCTCAAAAAAATCACCCGTTATAGAAATATTTTTTTTACTAGAGCCACGATTTTTTATAGTCTCTAATGCATCTTTTGAATTTTTTTTATATATGCCATGTATGTCATCTATATTATTTTTATTTAATTCTTTAATTGTATTTGATATAGCCAAGTAATAAGATTCTAAAAGCAAATCTCGTGAGTTCTCCTTTTTTGAGCCGACCATATATTTTTCATTTGCAGAAAAAGGATAACTTACATAGGCGGGCAATAATGTCGATTCAAGGCGATACAAAATATATCTTACACTAGAAATAAAATCATTAAATAAATGCTCTGCCTTTGACGTTCGAAATTGCTCATAAAATATCTCAGCATTTGTAAATCTTTCTGATGTACCCAATACAATAACATCGTTATGCCTATAATTATTTATACTAACACATGACTTACATTCATCACAATAAGTACCATTATTTTTTTCGCATAAAATAGTCTTTGCAAAGTTCAAGGCACTTTCATATTTACCTATCCCTCTCTCGCCATAAAAGAAATAAGCATGATGAAGCCTGTCGTTTTTATATATACCAGAAAGTATTTTTAGAGATGAAGATTGACCTAGTATTTTTCCCATAATATTTTTTATCCAATCAGCGTTTTATATAATACGCTTCAAATGTATCCCCTAGTTTTAATAAGTTAATTGTTTTTTTATATAAAATATTAAACATTTTGCTTTTATTTAAAAATGAAAACATCTTTGGAATTGTATCGACAAACCTTGATACATGTATACCCTTCGCTAGATTTTTCACCCTTACAAAACCTTTTTGGCTTAAAAGCATATCTATAGACTTTACAGAAAATTCATAAACATGGTCAACAGGTACTAGATTCGCATAATAATCTTTTTTCTTAATGGCTGTTATACCATATCCATTGGGCATCGCAAATGCTAGTAAACCACCCTTTTTTAATGAAATATAGAGTTTATCTATTAAGTCTATTAATGTAGGTAGATGTTCTAATACATACCAAGCACATATTATATCATATTCATTTTCTTTATATTCAAAATTCTCTAAAGATTTACATTTTATATCTACATCCAATTTTGACTTGGCATAAGAAACAGCATAAGCACTTATTTCAATCCCCTTGGCACTATATCCATAATTTTTTGCCTCGCTGAGAAAAAATCCCATAGCACTACCTAATTCTAATATATTCCCTTCAGGTTTTATTTTTTTTATTTCATCCAATCTATTTCTAGCGAGAAGCCTTAATGTGCTAGAATCCTCTTCATAGCTACGACCATATTGATTCTTATAATCGGCTACAAAATATGATTTATCATAGCTTTGTTCTAATTTACCAAAATATACTTGCTTGATAGTTTTGCATTTTTCACATCTATATAAGTTTGAGATATTCCTTCTCGAAATAATATTAGTTAAATGATTTGAACATACATCACAAATTATATCATGATTGTTTTTAATATTTTCTATAATATCTAAGAAATTTTTGATAGCATCGCTTGCATTTATTTTTCTAGTATTTTTTATAAGAGCCGATTTTATAACACTACTGCGTAAAAAATATCTTATATTATCTTTGGCCTTTCTTTTATCAAGATTTTTATAAAAACCGCCTATATCAAAAAACATATCTTCATTTTTCTTTGTAAGTATAGCATGATAATCTGTCGGGCTAATAAGGGCTACTGGGATACGAAGCGAACAGCATTCAAATGCAGTCAGTCCAAAATATGTTATAGCAGCCTTATATGTTTTATCATAAATTATATTTGAAAATGGTTTAACAAATATATTTTTTGGCAGAGATATATTATTATCTATTATACTACTATCAACAACTATATCAAAATTATGCTCTTTTATATTTGAAAAAACATCTATCAAATATTCCATCAAATCTTTGATGCCACCAACATAAACAAGTATCCTATCTGATACAATACTTGGAGTATTTTTTGGTAAATTTAATATTGTATAATCATAAGGCTTTATATTAACATCCGCATTATCATCTATACTAGGAAACATCTGTATAACAACATCAGCTATTTTGCATTCATGTCCATTACTATCAATAATTATAACTGGTGCTATTTCTTTTAGTTGTTTTATATAATCTGTAGAACTCTCTCTCTTATCAACTATAATACAAGAAACATTATCTCTATTAAGCGAGGATAAATCTGTAGAATTAAAAGCATTTTGCTTAGCCAATTCATATATAGGGTCATCTTTATCATCAGAAATAAAACAAACACCGCCGCCATTAGCAGCAATAGCATTTGCCAAAACAAGCATCCTTGAAGAATGCCCATGACCATATATACCATGAACCTTTGTTACTATACATATAGTATTTTTTTTAGTTTTATTAGAACTTTTTTCATTTATGCTAGAAATGTCTTCAATATCTTTTTCTTTAATCATCTCTCTATAATATCAATAAATTGTTTATTTTTCAAATTAATATTATGTTCTTTTTTTTGCTATAATATCTAAGGTTATAAATCAAAATCATAACAAAATAAAAGAATATATGGCAATCATTATATCTTCAAATCAACTAGATAAAAAAGCATATACAATACTATTGAATTTTAATCCAAAATGATGTAGATTTATCGAGGTATAAATAAAAGCGGGTGTAGCTCAGTTGGTAGAGCACTAGCTTCCCAAGCTAGATGTCGCGGGTTCAATCCCCGTCGCCCGCTCATATAATAGTAATATAAAAAATAATCGAAAGTTATACAATCAATATGCCAATAAAAGTTTCACCACTGCTTCATAGCCTAATGAGTAAAACAGAAAATAAAACATTGTCACAAGAATATAAAATCGAAAAAAATATTGATGGATATACGAATATTATAAAAAATAATAGATATATTCATAGCAAATACAATGTCGAAAAAGAATGTACTTCTATTTTAAAAAATATTGATATAGCTAATAAAAAAAATATATATGCATTTTATGGATTTGGGCTTGGCTATCATCTATCAATTTTCGCCAAAAATTTTAACATGTATAAACAAGATAAAGATAAGGTTTATATAATAGTTTTTGTTATAGATGTCCCTCTTTTTGTCTATGCCTATTATAATCTCGATATGTCTTCTATAGCAAAATTTAATGCCACATTTGTATACTATAATGAAAACATAGAAACTGTACTCAAAGGTATCGATACAGATAAAATACTTGGATTAAACTTTATAACCTTGCCATCTATCGAAAGAGAATATAAAAATTATAGCCTTGAAGTAAAAACATGCATGCTACAAATAATAGAGCAGAAATTTTCAGACCTTTTTACAAGGCTACATTTTGAAAGCCTATGGATAAAAAACATATTAAAAAATGTATCTATAATAGATGAACTAGGCTCTATAGCAAATTTCAAAAATGCCCTAGCGGGATTAAATGCTATAATAATTGCAGCAGGGCCATCGCTCAATAATAGTATAGATGTCATAAAAAAAAATCGTGAAAGTTTTTTTATAATAGCAACAGATACCGCTTATTCATGTTTGTCCAAAAATGAAATTGAAGCGGATATTATTATTACAGTAGATGCTGGTATATATAATGTATATGATTTTATAAATGAAAATGGCAACTACCCTTTTCTTTTTATGGATATAATATCTCAGCCGTTAATATCAAAAATCAATAAAAAAAGGGCAAATATAGCAATATTCTCTTCAAACGAAAACTTTAATATAATAAATCATATAGAAGAGGCTTTGTCATTAAAAATACAAAGATTAAATATTTCGCATACTGTAGCAACAGCTGCAATTGACTTGGCATATTTTCTAGGTATTAAAAATGCAATATTGATAGGTTTTGATAACTCATATCCAAATTATGAAAGACATGCAAAACATACACTTTCATTCGACTATAACCTAATACGGACTAGCAAATTAAATACTATGGAATCTATGTATTTTGATGTTATTAGAAATCAAAGCGATATGGAAGACTATCCACCCACTAGCTATGTGCTAGAAAATCAAATAAATTATCTTGCAGATCTAAGCTATGACACAATGGAAATTATAAGGCTAAAAGCAAATGCCATAAAAATAGATAGCATAGACAAAGATATATCTATAGAAGATTATGCATTAGAAGATTGTAGAAAACTCTCATTAGAAAGGCTATTGTCATTATACAAAAAAAACAAAATAGATAAAAAAGAAATTAAAAATATGTATATAGAAATAAAAGATATATTTTATAATCTTATACAAGAGCTGCATAAAAATTATAATCTAGTTGTAGAAACGCCACCTGATGAAGCCCATTGTAATAAAATATTCAATACTGTATCTAACCTGCTAGATGAAAATGAAAATAAAATAGCATTTTTAAAAAATATACTCTCGCATACAAAAATAGCTATGGATAGAAATACAAACTATGACACCTGTCTGAAATCTTTATTTATAACAAGCGAATCTATAAAAAACCTCAACTATTTTCATACTAGAATAGTACAAATAATAGATAGCATTAAAGATTAAATTTAATAGAATATAAAATTTAGCTGATTATAGACCCTTTGTTATCTCTAAGCTCTTTACCTAGATAATGTATTCTTATCTGTTTTTCAAGCCCAAGTTTTTTTGATATTCTTTGATTCATCATCATATATAGACCTTCCGCTTTTATTATTTTATGTTAAGTGTGATTGTTAAAAATATAAGTTGTATCTATATTCATCTAATAATATAAACACAACCCATATTTTTTTATATCAAATATTTTCTAAGATTTAAACACCCATTCTATTTATAACAACATCAAGCAATTGGTCCATTACTGTAACAATTCTTGCTGATGCATTATAACCATGCTGATAAACCATCATCTGTGCAAGTTCCTCATCAAGATTCACCCCAGATACAGATTGACGCATTTTATAAAGGAACTCAAGTAAAACATCTTGTTTATCAAGTTCATTTTTTGCAGTCTCTGCACTAGAACCAAATGTGGCTACTGTTGAGCTATAAAAATCACTGAATGTATTGTTTTTATCAATCATAACATTTTTATATCTTAAATCTGCCATAGCAAGTGCATTAGAACCATCCCCTTTGCCCTTCCATTTATCAACCCCATTGCCAGTTGTATCTATACCCGAAGAGGCTGCTATAAAACTAACATCCCTTTTGATAGTATCATTTAATGAAATCCATTGACCGACATTCGACTGTGGTGTAACTGTATAACTACCACCATCGCCCCTAAGTTGGTCGGCAGCATTGGCATTGGCATAACTATAAGCAGCGTCAGCACCACTTGCTAGCAATACGCCTGATATACCAACCAAAAAATCACCACTATCTTCTATGCGGTCTATCATAAAGTTTGGTCTATTATAATCTTCATATGTACGAGCCTTAAGCACGAGCTTATTATTATGGTCTAAATATGCAGATACATTTGATTCGCTCATATTTATTCTATCTATCAAATCTTTAACTTTCATTTGAGCAGAATAATTTATAGCAACATTATTCCCACCACGAGTAGCATTACCAAATGTTAATGTACCATTTGCACCAATAAGGCTATCATTGTCTAATTGATTAGTACCTGAAACCTTAAACAAAAGTGTAGAATCATTAGCCCCATCTTCATCCAAATCATAATCGCCATTAGCAGATGTGGTAATTGGAATCATATTAAAATAATCAATGCCCGTTTCTTGATTGAGCCCAAAACCACTTCTATGTATAGAGTTAAATGAATCCATAAGATTAATAGACAAAGCATTTAAATCATTCGTAGCCTTTACAAGGTCTTTATCCCTTATTTCAAGCAAACCTTTCATCTCACCATCTTTAAACTCAGTTTTGACCCCGTCAACTTTCCAATATACATCAAAATAGCCTTGATTATCGCCATTTCTCTGAAGTTCTAAGCCACTAACTTTATCGCCTTGTATAAGATGACGACTACCTATGTATATAATAGTTTCATCAGGGTCGAGCGATTTAATCGTAATATCAGCAAGATTAGAAAGCTCTTCAATATACATATCCCTTTTATCATAATAATCATTAGGGTTATCACCCATAGATTCAACTTGAAGTATCTTTTTATTTAATTCGGCTATAAAACTTGAAAGCTCATTTATTCTATTAACCTTACTTTCTACAAGCGTATTTGTATTATCACGCAGGCTTCTTATCTGTGAAGACATATGATTAACTGTCGCTGTTACTCTATTTGTCCTTTCAACAAGTACATTTCTTGTCGCAAGCTCTGTAGGATTATTGGCAACCTCTTGTAGTCCATCCCACACTGCATCCAAATCTGTTCTAAGATTCAATGCCGAAGGCTCATTTTGAATCGCCTCTACCTGTCTAAGATAATTAAATCTTGTATTCCAATAGCCTTTGCTGCTACTTTCAAGGTATATCCTAGAATCTATAAATTCATCACGTACTCTTTCAATAGTTGTGATTTCGGCACCCTGCCCTATCTGCCCTGCCTTATTTGGTCTATTAAGTGAAGGGTCGTATAAAGGTTCTACTGTAGATGTAACTACCCTTTGCCTCGAATATCCTTCTGTTTTTAAGTTGGCAATATTTTGTCCTGCAACGTCCATTGATGTTTTGAACTGTTGTAGAGAACGCTTGCCTAATTCTATTCCAAAAAATGAACCAGCCATGGTTTGCTCCTTTTGCTTCATCCGTGAATAAACTAGCAAAAAAATACTAGTCTGTTAAAATTATCGATACTTATAAAAAATGTATTAGCTAATATTTTTCCTAGTTGCACATTTAAATGCATTTAATATATACAACTTAAGCGTACCTAGTACTGCAAAAAATAAAATATTGTGTATAATAAAAAACTAATAAATAATTATAAAGGTATATCTCATGGCAAAGAAAAAAATAGAAGATATGATGATAATTAATACTATCAAAAAAATAAAAAAAGAAAGAGTAAAAATAGAAAAGATAGAAGACTATTATTATATTTTTGCCAAACTACTTAAAAGTGAAGATAAAGAATTGCAAGAAAAAGAACATGCTTGGCTCATAGGTGTAAACGATGAAGGGTACACAGTCTGTGCATATATAGTAGCTTTGGGTGGTGGGAATTTTGTAAATTTAACAGCACATGATTTATTTAAAACAGCTATTAATCATAATGCCCAAAGAGTTATACTTGCACATAATCACCCCGATGTTAATGAAATTATTCCATCAGATGAGGATATTTTATTTACAAATAAAGTTTATCATATGGCAAATATTGTGGGATTAAAATTGCT
>CAMRBQ010000055.1 GCA_947040495.1 uncultured Spirochaetia bacterium | reverse complement strand
AGTTTCTATATCTAAATTAAGATGTAATAAATTTTTTGCTATTTCTATTGCCTTGCTTTCTTGAGCATCAATATAAACTTCATCAAGTTGTTTATAAGTTGTATCATTTTTTACTTTATCCATAATACCCATTTCTTCAAGGCTACCATATTTATCTATTGTTATAATTAAATGGTCAAGCACTTCAATACCAAATGGATAACAACAATGATATAACATATTGGTTGTAAGTATATCACTTTCAGATGGCTCTACATTTCCAGACGGATGATTATGAGCTAGTACAATTTTTTTCGATTTTAATGATACAGCAATATCAAGCATTTCAGCAGCAGTAAGTTTAACTTGATTGCCGCCCCCCAATGCTACAATATATATGCAAACTATATAGCCCGCATTATCTATACCCATAACCCAAAAATGTTCCTTATCATGCAATTCATATTTTTCATAATTTAGTATATCTTTAAATATTGTATACGCCTGCTTTGAGTTGCCATATTTTTCAGATTTTTCAAATCGCTTTGTAATAAGTATAACTTCCATTTCTTTATCGCTTGCCATAAGACACACCTTTATAATAAATTATTTAGAAATAAGATTATATTATATTTGTATAAAATTAGTAAGTATTAAGACTATGCTAAATTTAACCTAAACTCAATTTTTTTTGGTTAAACTTTTTTATATAAAAAATTGAAATACTATTTTTTTTGTACTATACTGTATATAAGATGTCGTATTTAAAACCATCCTATCAAGCAATTCTTTGCTTATCTACAAACTTTTATTCAAATATTTTTAGTTATTTCGGTTATTGTAAAAAAATTAATATATTTATAAGGAGTAGTCTATGGGAAAAACATACAGCCCCGAAAATATCAGAAATACTGTTATTATTGGGCATGTCGGTAGCGGAAAAACATTAATTAATGACGCTCTGTTATTTGCTTCAAAATCTATCGATAAAAAAGGCGAAATAGATAGAGGCACAACAACGAGCGACTATACGGAAGAAGAAATTGCACATAAGATGTCAATTCATGCTAGTGTCTCATTTGTCGAACATAACGATACAAAAATAAATATTATAGACACACCGGGCTCTGGTGATTTTATTGGTGAAGTTCGGCCGTCTTTAAGGGTCGCAGAATCTGCAATTGTTGTCGTAGATGCTGAATTTGGGATACAAATAGAAACAGAAAAAAAATGGTATATGGCAAATGAATTCCATAGACCAAGGCTTATTTTTGTAAATAAGATAGATAAAGACGGTATCGATTTTAATTCACTTATAGAAAAAATTGAGAACAATTTCAAAGAGCCGCCTGTAGTACCGATTCAAATCCCTATAGGCAGCGGTGCCAATTTCAAAGGGCTTATCGATATTATTCATCATAAAGCATATATAGTCGAAGGCAATAGCATAAAAGAAACTGAAATCCCTGACGAATATCAAAAGGTATATAGAGAAACTAGAGATAGATTAAAAGAGCTTATCTGCGAGGTTGATGATACCCTTACAGCACGTTTTTTATCGGGAGAACATTTTTTAGACGAAGAAATAACAGATGCTCTAATCAAAGCTATATTGCAATATAGAGTAGTCCCCATGTTATTTGGTAGTGCATTAAAAGATATTGGTATTGCACAATTATTAGATACAATAGCAAAGTATATGCCATCCCCAAGTTATGTCCCCGAGGCTATAGGCACAATACCAAGCACTAATGAAAGTACCAAAAGAACTATATTAGGCAATGACCCATTTGCTGCTTTTGTATTTAAGACAAGCATAGACCAATATGCAGGTCGTATATCATTTTTCAAAGTACGCAGCGGAAGCATTACAACAAACGATGAGATATATAATTCTCGCACAGGCAAAAAAGAAAAAGTAAGCCATATATATACAACACGTGGTAAAAAACAAACAGAGATTGACAAAATTACAGCAGGCGATATTGGAGTATTGGCAAAATTAACCGATACAAAAACAAATGATACTATAAGCGACCCGAAATCCCCATTTGCATTTGAGGCTTTAAAGCTGCCACAACCTATATACTTCATCGCTATAAAAATAAATAAAAATGATGACAAAGCCCTAGAAATGCTCGACAAAATAGCACAAGAAGACCAAACATTCCATGTCGAATATAATAGCGAAACTAAAGAAACAATAATAAAAGCTATGGGTGAAGTTCAAGTAAACTTAATATTAGAGCGTGTGATATTGCATACAAAGGCTGAGATAGAAAAATCGGTACCAACTGTAGCATATAGAGAAACAATACGTCAGAAAGCCCAAGCCCAATATAAACATAAAAAACAATCGGGCGGACATGGACAATTTGGCGAGGTGCATCTTGAAGTAGAGCCCCTACCACGTGATGGTGGATATGAGTTTATAAATGATATATTCGGTGGTGCTATCCCAAAACAATATATACCGGGTGTCGAAAAAGGTGTTATGGAATCGATGCATAGAGGGCCACTTGCAAAATTCCCTGTCGTTGATTTTAAGGTCAGGCTATATGATGGCAAATATCATGATGTAGATTCATCAGAGCTATCATTTAAAATAGCAGGTATTATGGCGACAAAGGAGGCATTAAAACAAGCAAATGCAGTACTACTTGAACCAGTAATGCATGTATCAGTATATGTACCAGAAGAACATACTGGCACTATTATGAATGACCTCACGGGTAAACGTGGAAAGATACTAGGTATTGAGCCTATATCTTCAACTACACAAAAAATTGTTGCAGAAGTCCCTTTGGCAGATATGCTCACATATTCTATCGATTTGAAGGCTTTGACAAGTGGACGAGCCACATTTGAAATGGAACATTCGCATTATCAAGAGCTAACAGGTGTTTTATCTGAAAAGGTTATTGAAAGTAGAAAGGATATTCCTGAAATAGGAGATGGACATTGACTATTTTTTATGATTATTACCTATGTACTACTTAAATATGTAGCTGATAATTATAATAATATTCAAAAACACTTGCAAATATTCGTAAGTTGAATTAAAATAACAATTCATTTAAATAATGAAATTAACAGGAGACAATATGCTCAAAATTATTGACAAAATCAAAAAAGAAAATGTTTTTGATGACGTTGAAGCAGAGGATAAAGAGTCACTTTTTAAAGTGCTATCTCAGAAAATAGCTTCAACAGATTCTAATGTATCTGCAGATGATATCTATAATGCCCTTATAAAAAGAGAAGAAGAAGATACTACAGGGCTTGGCGATTTTATTGCTATACCACATGGTCGAGTTAAAGGTTTTGGAAAATCTGAAGTTTATGTAGCTATTCTCAAAAAAGAGGTAGAATATAGTGCTAGAGATAATAACCCTGTAAAGGTTGTTTTTTCTATCATAGCTGATGATGATGACCCAAAAGATTATCTCATAAGCTTGTCACAACTTATATTTTTAATTAAACAAAAAGAAATTGTTGTAAAAATAAAAGATGTTAGCAATTTTTCAGACTTAGAAAGAATCCTTTTGGAAGCAAAAGAACTTGAAGAAAAATATGAAACTGAAAGACAAATAAAATATCTTATAGAGCTACAACGTGCTGATACTCAAATATATGCATTTGAGCTTTATGAATCTACTCAAACAAACAAACATGAATCTGTATTAGAAGAATATAAAAAATATCGTGAAAATCTTGAAAAAAAGATTAATCCTGATATATTTGACTTCTATGAACATGTAAAAGAAAAGTATGCAGGTCGTGCATTATCAAAGATTGATAATTATACATGTAGTGCCTGTCATATAGCTATCCCAAAAATGACTGTAAATGAAGTAAGAAGACAAAACCAAATAATCACTTGCTTTAATTGCGGAAGAATATTATTTACAACTGAATAAAAATAACTTTATGAAGCATATTAGATACTCATTACTCATTTTATTGCTGTTTTTGGCTTTATTTACAAATTCCTGTTCTAAAGATGGGGACTTCATAGAAGAATTTGTAAACTATCCAAATCCATTTAATGCGAGTAATGAGTATACTACATACCATGTGAAAGTTGATCCTAATCCGGGCATGACTAGCGCTGTATTAAAAATATTTTCCTCATCGGGGAATTTACTTGCAGATATTGATATGGTTATAACTCTCGACACTGCTCTAGCAAATTGGCATGGGGTTGATAAAAATGGTAATAAACTACCTAACTCTGTTTATTATGCTGAAATAACCGTAGAAAATAGCGAAGGAAACATAGCAAGGGCTTCGACAAAAACATTGATAGAATGAACTATAGGCGACTGATGAAGAATACTACATTTATAATTACTATATTTTTTCTTTGTTCCTCTCTCTTTTACAAAGGATATGCAACCGTATCGGAGAGGGATTTACCTATATTGTCTATCAGAACGGCTAGGTCGCAAGGGCTTGGCGGTGGTGGATATACATGTATAAGCGATGCATATGGGGTTTTTGAAAATCCATCTATGCTTGCTAATATACTTTATGGTGGAATTAGTAGCAGCTATTCCTATACTCCATACGGTGACCAAAAAGCACTTTTAAGCTATGTATATAAAACAGATAAATTTGCTGTAGGTGTGGGTATTAAGGGATTTTTCTCCGAAATAATTACAACCTCTTCAGATTATATCACAACAAAAACAAAAAATACTGACCTATACTATGAAACTTCATTAACGCTTGCAGGTGCCTATAGATTAGACCAAAATTCTATGATAGGGATGAATATTGAAGGTATTTATACATCTGCTAATGATTTTGGAATGGCTCTCGATATGTCTTATAGTACCTCTGTTGTGCTCCCTGCACTTAGAGTATCTGTAGGATTTGAAGATTTAGGGTTTTATCAAGAGGAATTTGCTGCTTTTGATACAAAAATAGTCACAGGTATTGGCATGCATCTTGAAGATGGCTCTTTTAGTGTGGGCGTTGTTTTTAAATATGGATTACCATCATTGACCCCTTCATTTGGGCTTGGTGCAGAGCTTATGATAATCAGATTTAATGAAAACTGGCCTCCAATGAGTATCGATGATGAACCTGAGGATATACTAGATAACCCTCCCCCAAAAAACATACCCAATGGTGTAAAATTAAGACTTGGCTTTACTGAAAGTGATTTTTCATTAGGGACTGGTATAAATTTCTTTATGTTCACTATTGATTATGCGGCTACATTTAATAATTATTCTATAAATAATATAGCACATACAGTAAGTATTAATGCTTTTTTCTAAAAACTAGATTAATTAAATTGTTTTATACTAATACTAATAAGCCTGTTCAAAAATCGTCTCAAGATTTGTAATATTTATATCTCTTATAGAATTATTTATCCCAATATAATTACATATAAAACCAGCAAGTATCTTTAAATCAGCTCTCGGTATATTAACTTCATTTAAACCTTTTGCAAGACTAAACTCTGTCATTTTCTTTTTTACATCCACAATACTTTTTGTAGCAAGTTCAAAACTACTCATCTCTGTGTCAATTTTATCATCCAATATTTTTGCTATATATTTATATCTATCAGGTGATGAAGCTACATAATAATCCATCAAATATGGAAGTATTATTATCATAGCTGTCGACACCCCACAATTAGACCTTGTATTTAGCCCTACACCAATAGACTGCAAAGGACCTACACCATTTATATTTATCGCCAAAGAAGCATATAATGTAGCTAGTCCCATTTGACCCAAATATTCTATATTCTTAGAATCTGTTGCTATATTTGCAATATTTTTGATAGAAATATCCATTGCTTTTTTGGCAAACATATCACTTATATCATTTGAATTTGTATTCATATAAGTATCAAATCCACTGGCAAATACAGAAAATACACTATTTAGCAAATATTTATTTGGTATATTCAGATATAACTCTGGATCAATTATATATTCTTTTATACATATTTTTTCATCAGTTGTACCTTTAATAAGGCTATCATATTTATCACGAACATGCATACCACATGACAATTCGGAGAAACTACCGATTATAGTAGGTATTGATATAATTGGAAATGCCTTATAATAACATTTTTGTCCATTCACATAGTCAGAAGCCTCTCCACTATTTTTCAAAACAGCAGCAGCCCCTTTGGCTATATTTTGTACATAAAATCCACCCACTGCTATTATAACATCTGTGTTACTAAACTTTGCTATATGGGCTAATCTATCTGAAGATTCTGTTGTGCTATCAAAGCCTATTTCGTCAAAAAGCATAATATTTATAAGACTATCGCTTAAAATATTTTTAATATCATCTAAAATAGTCGTATCGCCTAATTCATTGGCATTTGTAACTATCATTACACGAGACCCATATTTCAAGGCTATTTCTCCAAGTTTTTTGATAGAACCCGCCCCAAATGTAACAGAAAATGGTATATTCAACTCAAATACTGACATATTTCTCTCTCAATAAACATTACTGGTATTATAGATATATTAATAAACATTATACTATAGTATGTTTTTTCGGTATAAAACTGCATTGTATTTAACATAATTTACATAAAACTATAATCAAATCAATATGTAATTATTAAACATATTTTAACATATTAGATATACTAGCATTTTTATCAAACAAAGTTTATTATAGGGATATGCAAAATTTACCTGAAAACATAAATGAAAATCAAAAATCTGCCATATTAAATACCAAAGGACCTATGCTTGTACTCGCTGGTGCGGGCAGTGGCAAAACACTAGTTATTACGCAAAAAATAGCACATTTAATTAGAAATGAACATGTTATGCCTGAAAGTATAATGGCAATTACATTTACAAATAAATCTGCCAATGAAATGAGAAGCCGAGTCCTCGCTATTTTGCCCGATATAAAGCCATATAGATTATCCATTAGAACATTCCATGCAACATGCCTACGTATATTAAAAGATAATTATTATGCTATAGGGTACAAAAAAGATTTTATTATATTAGATAGCTCTGATAGCCTTGGTATAATAAAAAAAATATTGAAATCTAAGGAAAATATACCAAAATCTTTTAGTGCAAAATATATATCAAAATATATTTCATACATAAAAAACTCTACTACAGGGAAGTTAGATACACAAAACACATATGGTGAGAAAAAGAATGAAACAGAAATTATAAATAGCCTTTATAAAGAATATATAATATATTGTAAAAATGAAAATGCTATGGATTTTGATGACCTTATCATTAAAACATTAGAGCTATTTGAAAATAACATAGAAATACGAAAGCATTATAAAGATATGTGGCAATATATACTTGTAGATGAGTTTCAAGATATAAATATTTCTCAATATAGATTTATTGAACTGCTTACGAACCCAGAAAGCAACATTACTATAGTTGGCGATGATGACCAAAGTATATATAGATTTCGTGGTGCGGCAATAGAACATATACTTGATTTTCCAAAAAAATATAAAGATACAAGTATTATAAGGCTTGGGGAGAATTATCGTTGTCCAAAAGATGTAGTTTCTATTGCAATGAAAGTCATAAAAAACAATAAAAATAGGCATGAAAAGGATGTATTTTCAAATAAAGAGAATAAATATCCTGTAGAATTATGGAGATGCACAACAGACTTAGACGAGGCATATTCTATTGTAGAAGAGATAGAAAAATTATTTGACGAAGGTTTTAATGCCAAAGATATAGTGATATTATTTAGAATGAATAGCCAATCACGTATATATGAAAAAGAATTATTATCTCGTAGCATTCCATATAAAATAATAGGTGGCTTTCGATTTTTTGAACGTGCCGAAGTCAAAGATACTATGGCATTTTTGAGATTAATAACAGGTATATATGATAATACTAGCTTTAGGCGAGTTATAAATACACCAAGCAGGGGTATTGGCGATAAATCTATAGCCATTATTGAAGACTATGCCTATGAAAATAAATTATCATTATATGAAACTGTGCGTGATATCGATATAAAACTATCTAAAAAAATGAAGGAACGCATTAAAGAATTTATAACTATAATAGAAGATACTAAAGAAAAATTTGAACAATCTAGCAACAACTATGAAGCCTATCAACAAATATTCTCATCTATGCTTGATAGTATTGACTACTACTCTATTTACAAAGGTGAAGATGAGTGGAAATTAATATCTGTTAAAGATAATATAAAAGAAGTTTTTAATGCATTCTATGATTTCACTATAATAAACCAAGATTCTACAATAATAGAATTTTTAAATGAAATGACATTGAGTTCAGGCTTAGACAATAACGATATGGACGCTATAACTTTAATGACCGTTCATAATGCCAAAGGTCTTGAATTTGATGTTGTGTTTTTGACAGGGCTGGAAACGGGCGTATTCCCCCACTACTTTTCATTAGAAGAAGAAGGTGGAATAGAAGAAGAAAGGCGGCTTTGTTATGTTGGTCTTACAAGGGCAAAAACAAAACTCTATGTTACATATGCAAAAAGAAGGCGTTCATCACTTGGTATAGTCGAAAATGTGGTCTCCCCATTTGTTGCTGAAATGCCAAAGTCTATTTTATTAGAACGTGTTATAGGCAATGCGGGCTATATGGAAATAGATGATGATGCTTTTGATTATTAAAATTACTATATAAACATACTTATTTTATAGTAATAATATTAAATACAGTTAATTTTCTCTTTAATACATATAAAAACAATAAATAAATTTGACAAATTAAAAAAAAAAACACATACTGTTAGTGTGGTATGATATAGAAAGCAATATATAAATATCCTTATATCTGATATATTTGCTTAAATAAATAATAAGGTGGTTTATCTAATTTATGAAAAATATAATTTTAATATTATTTTTGATACTTTCAATTTTTTCATGTTCGGGAAAAAAAGAAGTAAATGAAAATGAGATAACGGTTGTATTTCATTCGCTTCCAACAATGAAAGGTGGAGAGATGGAAGGCACAGGTCTTGAATGGGATTTCATGCAAAAAATTGTTGCTGAAAGAATGCCTGGTACAACATTAAAACTCGCACCTATACAAGCACCTGCTGGTGAATACTATACAAAAGTAGCTTTGGCATTAAAAAATGAAAATATATATGATATCGTTTTACAAGATAGTTTCATGCTACAGAGTGATGTTGCTGCTGGTTTATTAGCCCCTCTTGATGTTGAAAATTGGGAAGATTGGCAAGAATTTTATGAGGGTGGCAAAGAAGCGTCTATCATTAATGGTAAAGTATATACAATACCTTTCAACACAGCAAATGTAGGTATTTGGTATAATAAAGAACTTATTGAAGCAATTGGTATAGACCCTGAAAATTGGCAACCAAAAAATTGGGCTGAAATATTAGATGTTGCTCGTAAAATAAAGGCACTTGGCAATCATAATGGCAAAGAAATTATTCCATTTTCAGCGAACCTTTCTCGAGCGATGGGCGAAGCTACAACTATGCATACATTTTTGATGCTGCTTTATGGTACAGATGATAAACTATTTGAAAATGACAAATGGATTGTTGAAAGCCAAGGCATCTTAGATTCTCTGAACTTTATAAAAACACTTAGAGAAGAAGATTTAGTAGTACCAAATGATATACTCCTTACAGCAGGTTTTATGGGTTATACAGAACCTTATATAAGAGATGGTGCTGTTGGTTTATCTATGACAGGGACTTGGGTCGTAGGCTCTTATATGTCAATGGGGCTTGAAAATTGGAAAGATGTATATGAGTATACAGGTATGCCCACAATGGAAGGGGATGCTGACAGACCGATTGTAACACTTCAAGGGGGCTGGGGCCTATCAATGCCTGCAAGCTCACAAAAAAAAGAAAAAGCACTTGAAGTATTAAAGATTCTTACTAGTCATGACTCAATCATGGAAGTATGTGAAATTACAGGCTTCTTAGCTACAAGAAAAGATGTAGGAAAGACTGAACAGCATAGAAAACTTGGTGTTAATGCAAAATCTATTGAACTCTTACCATATGGATTTTATCGCCCTGGTACAGAAGAATATCCATCTGTATCTATAGAAATATTTGATATGGTTGATTCTGTTGTATCGGGTACAGACCCAGAGAAAGCGATGAAACTATTTGCTAAAAATGTAGAGGCAGTAGTTGGTAGTGATAGCATAATAAAAAAACCATATATCTAAAATAAGATAATATTAGGTATAAATAAATAAAAGGTGGATTTGTATAGTTTATGAAAAATATAATTTTAATACTCTTTTTAGTACTTTCAGTTTCATGTTCGGGAGAGAAAGAAATAAATGAAAATGAAATAACAATGCTCTTTCGTTCAGACCCGACCACACAAGGCGGAAAAACACCGGGTGTAGAGGCTTATTATGATCTTATGCAGGATCTAGTTGCCGAGCATATGCCGGGAACAACTTTAAAACTTACACCGATACAAGCACCAGAGGGTGAATATTTTACGAAAGTAGCACTTACTTTGAGAAATGATAGTAGTTATGATATAGTCCAACAAGATAGTTACATACTACAAAGCGATGTTGCTGCTGGCTTATTAGCACCTCTTGATGTTGATAACTGGGAAGATTGGAAGGAGTTTTATCAAGGTGGTAAAGAAGCGTCCACTATTAATGGCAAAGTTTATACAATTCCATGGAATACAGACGCACGTGGCATTTGGTATAGTAAAGCACTCATTAAAGCGATAGGCATGAACCCTGAAAACTGGCAACCAAAGAATTGGGATGAAATTTTAGATGCCGCTCGTAAGATAAAAAATCTTGGTACTTTTGATGGCAAAGAAGTGCTACCTATAATGGCTCATTTATCCCGTGTTATGGGTGAATCAACTACAATGCAAACATTTCTTATGCTTTTATATGGCACAGATGACAAATTGTTTGAAGATGGCAAATGGATTGTTGAAAGTAAAGGGATAATGGATACATTAAATTTTATAAAAACGCTTAGAGAAGAAGATTTAGTACTACCAAATGATGTTCTTTTGACTTCAGGTGTGAGAGGATATATAGAGCCATATATTATAGATGGTGTAGTTGGTATACGTTTTGATGGCTCTTGGGTCCCTCGTTTATTTGCATCATCTGGTATTGATAATTGGCGAGATGTATATGGTTATGCTGCTATGCCTACAGAATATGGTAATCCTCAAAGACCTATAGTAACATTTCAAGGGGGATGGGGGTTTTCTATCTCTGCCAACTCTGAGAAAAAAGAAAAGTCTTGGGAAATTATAAAACTTTTGACTAGTTTTGATTCACTTAAGCAAATATATAATCAAAGTGGTTATATAAGTACAAGAATGGATGTGGCTAAAGATCCCGAAAATTCAAAAATAGGTGTAAATGAAAAATCAACCACATTTTTACCCTATGGGTTTTATCGCCCCGCAACAGAGGAATATCCACTCATTTCTGTAGAAGTACAGGCTATGGTAGATGCTGTTGTATCAGGGATGCAACCTGAAGACGCTATGAAAACATTTGCTAAAAATATTGAAGCTATGGTTGGTCGTGATAGCGTAATAAAAAAGCCGTATTATCTAAAATAATACAATATTAAATGTAAATAAATAAAAGGTAGGTTTGTATAGTTTATGAAAAATATAATTTTAATACTCTTTTTGATACTTTCAGTTTCATGTTCTAGAAAAAAAGAAATAAACGAAAATGAAATAACTATTGTATTTCATTCGCTTCCAACAATGAAAGGAGGCAGCATGGAAGGGACAGGTCCTGAGTGGGATTTAATGCAGAAAATTGTAGCTGAAAAAATGCCCGGTACTACATTAAAACTTGCACCGATACAAGCACCCGCTGGTGAATACTATACGAAGGTTGCTTTGGCATTAAAAAATGAAAATATATACGACATTGTTTTACAAGATAGTTTCATGCTACAGAGTGATGTCGCTGCTGGTTTATTAGCCCCATTAAATGTAGAAGATTGGGAAGATTGGCAACAATTTTATGAGGGTGGTAAAAATGCAGCAACAATAAATGATAAAGTATATACAATACCATTCAATACAGATACCAGAGGTATTTGGTATAATAAAGATCTTATTAAGGCAATAGGTTATGACCCTCTAACATGGCAACCAAAAAATTGGGATGATATTTTAGATGCCGCAAGAAAAATAAAAGCACTTGGGAACTACAATGGCAAAGAGATTATTCCATTAACAGCAAATCTTTCTCGAGCTATGGGTGAAGCCACGACCATGCAGACATTTTTAATGCTATTGTATGGTACAGATGATAAATTATTTGAAGATGGCAAATGGGTTATTGAAAGTCAAGGCATACTAGATACTCTAAACTTTATAAAAAACCTTAGGGAAGAAGATTTGGTGTTGCCAAATGATATACTTCTTACAGCAGGAGTTATGGGTTATACAGAGCCTTATACAAGAGATGGGGCTGTTGGCTTATCTATAGATGGCTCTTGGATAGCAGGCTCTTATACTGCATTAGGGCTTGAAAATTGGCGAGATGTATATGGTTATGCCGCTATGCCTACAAAAGACGGCAATATTGATAGACCTATTGTAACATTTCAAGGCGGATGGGGATTGTCAATGCCTGCTAGTTCTCAAAAACAAGAAAAAGCATTTGAAGTGTTAAAAATTCTTACTAGTTATAACTCACTTTTAGAGATATATGAAATCACAGGCTTCCTATCTACAAGAAAGGATGTAGGCGAAACGGAACAACATCAAAAAGTTGGTGTTAATGCGAAGTCGTCCGAACTGCTACCATATGGATTTTATCGCCCCGCTTATGAAGAATATCCATCTGTATCGATAGAAATATTTGATATGGTTGATTCTGTTGTATCTGGCACTGACCCAGAAAAAGCGATGAAACTGTTTGCTAAAAATGTAGAAGCGGTGGTTGGTAGCGAAGAAATAATGAAAAAACCATATATGTAAATAAAACATATATTATTTTAAAGGAATTATTATGAAAAAGATTGTTGTATTATTTTTTGCCGCAATATGTATTCTATCATGTAAAGGCAAGGAAGAAGT
>CAMRBQ010000054.1 GCA_947040495.1 uncultured Spirochaetia bacterium | reverse complement strand
TAAAAATTTTTATAATTGATAGTTGTAGACTAAATAATTTTGAAGGTAGTTTATTTTTAGAAAAAGTATCTAAGGTTTGGGATAGTGCTAAAAATTATACAGGTATAAAATATGGTGTTTACCATGATTATGAAAGTAATTATAAAGGTGATTATACATTGACTGTAGGGACGGAAGATTATTTTAATAAACTAGAAACAATGGAAATAGCAAATAATAAATATAAAATATTTGACGTTGATACCTCAAATAAATTTAAAAATCCCATTCTCGAAACATGGAAATTGATATGGCGTTTAGAAGAGCGAGGATTGTTAGAGAGAAATTATATATTGGATTTTGAAAAATTTCATCTTGATGGTAAAATAGAGATTTATATAGGGATAAAGAGTTAGTATAGTTGGAAAATATTATAAAATAGATATTTGGAATCTATTAAATTCTAGCGACTAAGAGTTATAATATGTCTATACATTATAAGGAAGAATTATTATAGATACTTTTAATACTTTTCACAAATTAAATAAAGATAAGCAAAAAACGATTATAAATGCTGCTATCAAAGAGTTTACTGAAAAAGGTTATAATGGTGCGAGCACTAATAGTATAATAAAAAATGCTGGGATTTCTAAGGGGGCATTGTTTTTTTATTTTAAGAGTAAAGAAGCACTTTATCTCTATCTTCTTGACTACTGTGCTAACCTTATGCTTGAAATGGTGTTTGACAGGTGTATAGATTTTAGCGAAAAAGATCTACTTAATAGACTTTATAAATATATGGATGCGAAGTTAAATGTTAATTTAGAATATCCTTATATAAATAAATTTTTTAGAACGGTATTAAAAGAAAGACCTCCTTGTGCTTTAGGTTTTATAAAATCAACTAAGGAAGCTAGCTTTTCTTACATTCAAAATTTTTTTAGAAGGTATTGATACATCTTATTTAAGAGATGATGTGCTATTTGAGTATATTGTGAATATTATTTTTTATACACTTGATGGTTATGATAATGATATTATGAATGAACATGAAATTACAGGGAAGGGTATTGACGACAATAAACTATTTGAAGAATTAAAGAAACTTATCGAAGTCTTAAAGAAGCTATTTTATACAAATTGAATAAAATTTTTATAATTGTACATAATACTATCTAATTTATTTGTGAAATCTTACTCTAAAAACAAAAAGAGACTGTTAGGTCAACTTTTATTGACAAACTAATGTATAATCTTTATATTGACTACGTGGTCAGTGTGTTCTATCTAATCAATGTCATTTTAATTAGGACTTTTTGTTATGAGAAAAATGTTTTTAGTGTTGGGCATAATGCTTCTTTTTATTGCTATACAGGCTAGTGTTTATGCAGTTGAAGTATTCATTGGTTGATTTGCTGGGACATCAATATTTAGAGGCAGTGATGCTGATATATTTGCTCCTGAGTTTGGTGATAAAAGGAAATATACTCATTTACCAACTGCATAATTTGATGTTATGGTTGAAATTTTACCATTTCTAGCATTAGAAACGGGTATAGGCTATATCAATATGAAGATTAGTGATTATGATGTTGATGTAAGTTTTCTTTCTGATTTTCCATTTGAAGGAGGTGGACCAACTACAACAGTCACTGAAGGAAGTATCGTGTTTTTTAAACATGGTTTCACAATACCTATAATGATTCGTGGGTAGTATGAGTTTCAGCGAGTACTTCTATATGCATCTCTAGGACCTAGGGTCTTTATACCGATTTCTGATTATGTTCATAAAGTTCATACAAGCCTACCAGATAACCTTTTAGAAGGAAGTGACTTTGTTTTAGACTTGGCATTTGTTTTAGGTATTGAGTTTAGAATAGGGGATGCTAATTACTTAGGCTTAAGAGCAAGTTATGATTTAAATTTAATTTCGCCCCTAGAAAGCATTGGCGGGAAGGCTGATCATAACTTTCATAATGATAATTTTGGACTTAGTTTAACTTATAGATATGCATTTGGCAGCAAGTGGAAAAAATAAATTATTTAATATTTATATAAATAGATAATGATATAGAAACAATTATAATGGTTATTGATGCAGCGTTGGAAAATAAAGTGATTAAAATATTTCAATATAGTTATTAAAATTATGGTGCAAGAAAAAAAACGGAGTTTGTCAAAAATATTATATTTTCATCGAAGTGGCAATTAGAAAGAAAACTTACTGACTACATTAATTGGTATAATTTAAAGAGGCTTTATTCCAGTTTGGGATATATTGCCCCATTAGATTATGTGGTTTAGGAGAGTATTCATTGTGGACGAATATTTTTTGTGCTAAAAAGCCTCGCCATTCCATTGACAAAAGACGATAATTATTTATACTGCAGTGCCAATTAAAAATGAATTGGATATAAAAATATTACGGAGAAAAAATACTTATGAAAAAATTATTACTAATTTTGGCTTTGGCATCTTTAACAATAATTGCTTGCGATCAAAAAAAAGAAAAAGGCAAGGAAAAGATTTACTTAATCACAATGGATCAGATGGATCAGCATTGGGTGAAGGTTGATGAAGGTGCTCAAAAGGCTGCTGAAGAAGCAGGAGATGTTGAATATGTTTGGCTTGCTCCAGATGTAAAAGATGATAACAAACAAATTGAAGCAATTAATAATGCTGTTGCTGGTGGAGCTAGTGTTATAGTATTGGCTCCAAATGGTCCTGATGCTGTTACTTCATCTTTGAAAGAAGCTACAGAAGCAGGTGTGAAAATTGTTTATGTTGACGGTGGTGCTAACTATCCAGGCGAACAGCTTATTGCTACAGATAATAAAGCAGGTGGAAAGTCTGTTGGTAAAGTATTACTTGAAGAGCTTACTAGAAAAGGTATTACAAACGGTAAACTTGGTGTTATCAGTGTCAATGCAGCAACAGAATCTACAGTACTAAGAGAAGAAGGATTTAGAAGTGCTTTTGACGGAACAGATTTCGTTATCTTAGAAACACAGTACTCTCAGGGCGATCCTGTATTATCAAAAGATATAGCAGCTAACTTTATTTCAGAGGGAGTTGTTGGAATTTTTGGTGCTAATGAAGGATCTACTGTTGGTGTTGGTAATGCTGTCAAAGAAGCAGGTGGAAATGTTATCGGTGTTGGTTGTGATGCTTCTGATATGAATCTTTCTCTAGTAGCTAATGGATCTTTATTTGCTATTATGGCTCAAAACCCTTATGAAATGGGATACCAGAGTGTACAAAGTGCTGCTAAGATATTGAAAGGTGAAAAATTAACACCTGAGTATATTGATACAGGCGTAAAAATTATTACTATGGAAGATGCAAAATAATTTATATTTCTTTATTCTAATTTTAAAATAGAAAGAATATATATAGTAAAGACCCAGTTTATAATTATTATAACTGGGTCTTTACTATTGCCTATAACTTATTAAATTGAATTATTAGTATAATGATATATTTATAGTAGCTGATGAGTGAGAAAATATTACACAAAAATTATCAGAAGAATATCCAAGTTATAAATTTATATCAAGCACTTGGCAATATCTTAGTGTACAAATAGCCTTAGCAGATTCTATACTTAGAGAATCTGCTAAGGCTATATTTATATTATTTATAATCTAAATCAGCATAGAACTATAATTTAGGTATATTTTATATTAAAAAAAATAAACAAAACTAATTAGCTTTAGGGTGTTTTTTTCTCCCGCCACTTACTCGTACAATAATGTCAAGCAATACAGAAATAACAACAATTAAGCCTATTACAATATTTCTGATAGCAACGGGTGCTCCTGCAAACTGTAGTCCATTTTGTAGTACCCCCCATATTCCAGAGCCTATAATAGTGCCAATTAATAGACCCTGCCCTCCAAGTGTAGAAATACCACCAATAACACTAGCAGCAACAGCATACATCTCATAAGAAGTACCAGCATCCATAGCACCAATACCGCTCGTAGCTGTTTGTATAAAGCCTACTACGCAAGCACAAAAAGCAGATATCATATAAACTTTTACTGTAACAGAGAGAACTTTAACACCACTAAGTTTAGCAGCTTCAATATTACTACCGATAGCATATATATGACGCCCTGTTTTTGTACGGCTTAGAATAAAATTAAATATTATCCATAAAAATACAGCTATCCAAATAGTATTATATATGCCAATAGTCTTGCCATAATAAAATATATCTCTAAAACTTTCTGCTCCTAACCCTATACTATTCGTATTATAATTATTATTAGAAATCTGAGCAATCCCTCGTCCAATAGTCATTGTACCAAGTGTTGCTATAAATGGGGGGATTTTAAAGCCAGCTACAAGAACTCCATTTAAAGCTCCAACAGTAAGACAACATACAAGGGTTATTAGTATAGCTATTGTTGGAGAAATCCCCTTTGTCATAAGTGTCGCACTAATCATTGTAGACATACCAACAATAGAACCAATTGAAAGGTCAATATTGCCTGTAATAAGTACATAAGACTGACCTATCCCTACAAGTAAAATAGGTGCAATCTGACGTAGTAGATTACCAATATTTCTTGATGAAAAAAATACTGGGTTTATTATCCCAAAAACAATACATAAAACAACAAGGCCAAGAGCTACAGTAAGTACCTGTGGCAGAGATCTTGTTGTAGATATCTTATTTCTAATTTTACCTAAAATATCAATCATAATTTTCTCCTGTTTTTTTATATCTATATCAATACTTATATATATATAATTAATCTTTAAATATTTTTATTATAATTTATGCTCGAAATGGGTAGCAAGAACAGCTATCTTTTCTTGTGTTGCTTCTTCTCGAGAAAGTTCGCCTGTAATTTTGCCATCACACATAACAATAATTCTATCAGCAAGTCCTAATACCTCAGGCATCTCAGAGGATACAAATACCACTCCAACATTATTCATTTTAAGTATATTGATAAGATTATATATCTCAACTTTAGCAGCAACATCTATCCCACGAGTAGGTTCATCAAAAATCATAAGACGAGAATTACCACTTAACCATTTAGCCACAACTACTTTTTGTTGGTTGCCACCACTTAAGTTTTGAACTGCTATATTGACATTAGATACTTTTATCTGAAATTCTTTTATAGCTTTTGATACCATCTCTTGTTCTTTCTTTCTTTTCACAATATCGAGTATCTTCACACAAAGAGCATTCAAATTTGGTAAAGATATATTTTCAAGAACAGATAACTTTACACATAGTCCATGACGACGCCTATCTTCTGACGCCAAAAAGATACCATTATCTATAGCATCTTTTGGGTTTTTTATATCAATATTCTTGCCATAGAGAAACATTTGCCCGCTATCTTTTTTATCCGCACCAAATATAGCCCTTGTTGTTTCTGTACGTCCTGCTCCCATTAGCCCTGCTATACCCAATATTTCTCCTTCTTTTACTTCAAAAGAGACATCTCTTACATTACTTCCCATACATAGGTTTTTTACTTCAAATATAGTTTTACCAACTTCTTTCTCCACACGTGGAAACTTCTCTGTTATCTCTCGTCCAACCATATTTGTTATAATGCTACTCATATCAAAGTCTTTGAACTTACCCGAAGTTATATACTTACTATCTCGCATAATAGTTACATCATCAACAATATGTTCGAGCTCTTCAAGCCTATGAGATATATAAACAATTGCACATCCTTGAGATTTTAGTTTATTTATAATTTTGAATAGTTGATCTATCTCCTTGCTTGTAAGTGCTGAAGTAGGCTCATCCATTATTAATACCTTAGCATTTATAGATAATGACTTAGCTATTTCAACCATCTGCTGTTTTGAAACAGGCAAATCGCCAACCATATCATTAGCATTAATATCTACATGAAGGCTATCTAGTATTTCTTTGACAAGACCATTCATCTTTTTATTATCAACTGTGCCCCTCTTTGTTCTTATTTCTTTACCCAAAAATATATTAGCTGATACGCTAAGATGCTCACACATATTTAATTCTTGATGTATCATAGCTATACCATGCTTACTACTAGATTTTGAATCAAAAGAAGTAAATAGTTTATCATCTATATATATATTGCCACTGTCTAGATTATGAACACCACTTAATATTTTCATAAGTGTAGATTTACCAGCCCCATTCTCGCCAAGCAAAGCCATAACTCGCCCAGCTTTCAAATTCAAAGATACATCTGTAAGAGCATTTACTCCAGGGAAACTTTTGTAAATATTTTCCATTCTAACTACATAATCACTCATAATTATACTCTCTTTTCTATAATATATTGTCCAATATTATTTCTAAATTATACTCAAATTATAATAGTAAATCATATATATGTATATAGAAAAGTATATATGATTTACTATTTATGAATTGTTGTATTTATTTTATTTCTCAGTTTTTTCTTGTTCTAATAGTATTTTATCAATCCTATAAATACACTCAGCAATAGCTCTACCTGTATGATATATCCCTTTCCAAGCATTTCCAAGTAATGCTACAATATCATCACCATTTTGAGATAATAATTGCTTGCTTTCACCAAACTTTTTATTGATAAAATATTTGTCTACAAATTGCCATGTGCCAATAAAGGCATCAAGATATTTCTCTTCTCCAAATAAGAGATAGCCATTCAAAAAACCAACCATAGACTCGAAGTTTTGCCACCATTCTTTATCTTTGATAAGTGCTTTCTCATCAGCAACACCATCTCTATAGACGCCGCCATACTCATAGTCATAACCATATAATAATGCATGATCTAATAGTTTTTTTAATATCTCATCATCTTGTTTTTCTCTATGTCCAATTGTTTGTAAAGCCAAATCAGCAAGCCAACTAAGCTCGACATTATGTCCATAACTAGTAGTGTCGGTTGGTACTTCTATAATTTCACTACTTTCTCTTTCGGCATTCCATGTTCTTTTAATGTTTATCGCAGGAAGTTTATTAAAATTTAGATCAAACTGATTATATCCATAACCTTTCTCTATATTTATCATATGCTTTTTTATTAAATTATAAACCTCAATCAGTTTATCATAATGCTTTTTATCTTTTGTAGCTATATATAGAGTAGTGAATGCTTCCATTAAATGCATATGTATGTCAAGTGATTTTCTATCCCCCGCATATTCTCCATCTGTGGATAAAGAAAAATCTCTTTCCACATTCTCAAAATATCCGCCTCTTTGCTTATCAACTACTTTCTCTTGCAATAAATCAAAGCATTTACAAGCATATACTAATGCCTCTTTATCACCTGTTGTTATATGATATTGGGCTAGTGCATAAATAGCAAAACTTTCTCCATATGTAAGTTTTGAATCATCTCTAACACTACCATCTTTATTCAATAACCAATAAAATCCACCATTCTCTTTGTCCCAAAATTTTTCTATTAAAAATTTTGCCCCATAATTAGCCGCTTCAAGCATTCTTTGTTTATCTTCTTCTTTAGCGAAGTCTAGTAAATATGAAAATCCCCAAAGCATTCGACTTTGTGTAACTATATTTTTTTCAAGTTCACCATATATTTCTCCATTTTCATCAAAACTTGTGATGTAACCACCATGTTCTTTGTCTATAGATCTATCAAGCCAAAAAGTAATCATTTTTTCATTTAGTAAGTTGTGCAACTGTTGTCTGCATGTTTTTAATCTATCATTTGTCATATTATAGTACTCCTAGGCGGAGAGTATATCAAGATAGTATTGTTTGTCAATGTTTGTAAATATGGTGAACTATTTATTTCTTAAATTTATTTTGGAATTGCGAGGCTTTTTAGTACAAAAAATATTCGTCCACTAATACTCTCCTAAGTCGCATAATCTCATGGGGAAATATATCCCAAACTGGAATGAAGCCTCTTTGAATTATACCAATTGATATAATCACTAAGTTTTTTCTCTAATTGTCACTTCGATGAAAATATAATATTTTTTATAAACAAAGCATGTAAGAGTTCATCAATTTGAGTATTTTTGAATTCAGAACCTCTGTCCGTATGAAAAATTTGAACTTCCAACTATTCTATTTTCAAATGCTGCATCAATAATTTTTAATTTCTTTTTGTAATAAAATATGCCCCTCGATATTTTCAAAGTTTTACACATTTTTAAAACATTATATTTATTTTTATTTGCTAATTCAACTATAGTTTTACCATTCTTGTTTAGTGCCACTATTTGTTTTTTAAACTCATCTGTGTAATTCTTTACTTTTATTCCTATAATTTTTCTCCTAATATTAAATTATAGTCGAATATTTCTTGTTCTAATTAGTATAGCCTATCCACAGCTTTAAATGGGAAAATGGTGTTTTAATAGATTCGCAATGTTCAAATAATAATCAATTATTAAAAAAAATAATATCTTCAGATAGCGGCTCATCTTTAATTGGGAATTTGCTTTTGGTTTAAACGATGTTCTTGAAAATTTTTGTAACGATATTTTATTAGATGAAAAAATAAATGGTACTATTCATATTGCTTTAGGTAGAGCATATAAAGAATGTGGCGACATAAATGATTCATCTATTCATTGGGATATGGTTTTGGATACTAGAAGCAAAAGTATAATATACATGGATGATAAAAAGATTTTTGAAAATGGAAAGTTTATTATTTAAGAAGAGGCAAATTGTATAAAACAAATAAATTTTGGATGAGTAATTTTTTATTTGATAATCAATATGTAGTTACTGGTGGAACATCAAATTGTGGAAGTGCTATAGTATGGTTCATGAATACTTTTATGAATGGTAGCCTTGAAGATTCAGTTTATGATACTCTCTTAAATGAAGCTAGGGAAAATAATTTATCAACATCCAGCCCAATATGTGTGCCCTATTTTGTGTGTGGGTGGGAGGGCGACGCCAATACCTGATACAGGTGCTAGGCTATGTTTTTTGGATTAGCATTAGGTCATAGTAGAGGGCAATTGTATAATGCTTTACTTGAAGGCATTGCTTATAATATAAAATATAATATTGATGAGATAAAAAAAATTACTTCTATAAATAGCATTTATGCAATAGGTGGTGGGGTGAAAAATCCATTACTAATGGGTTTGTTATCTGATATTTGTCAAACATCTATATATATCTCTGATATGGATGCAAGTTCTGCTTTTGGTGATGCATTATTTGCCATAAAATGTTATAATCCTAATGTATCAATAAAAGATTTTATTAAAACTAAAAAGCAAATATATCCCAAAAGTGATAATAAAAAACTTGTTGAAAAACGTTATGATACTTTTCAAAAATTGTATATAAGTACACGAGATTTGTTGGAATAAATAGATGAATGCTATAGATAAATATAATAGGTTAGAAAAGATAAAAAATCTTATTTTTAAAAATAAAAGGATTATGACTGACGATATTGTTGAAACGCTTAAAGTGTCATATCCTACAGCAAGACGATATATGCAAACATTAATATTAAGCGATAATATCTTTTCTAAAATAAGAAATGGGATAATGATAAAAACATCTTCTACTAAAACAGAATATGTATTTAATGAAAAAAAGCCATAGCAAAAAAATAATATTATTAGCAGATAGTACAAAATTTAATATACAAGCTTTGCATTTTATAATATTAATTACTGATATTGATATTATAATAACTGATTCAGAAATTTCAAAAGAAATGATAAATCAATTAGAAAAAAATAATATAAAACTTATTATAGCTTGAAAAATTGTGCGAGTTAATCTAGTTAGAAGGGCTTATAATTAAAGTTTCTTTACCGATGCCATCATGTTATCTATTTTGGCAGCGACATTAGCAAACGCTCCCTCTATCATTGCTTTTAATGCTTATTCATTCATTTTTATATCTCCTTGCTTTTATATAACAAAAAATATTTTATATACCTATATTTTACACTTAAAAAAATTGTTTCAAAAGACTGCATGTATGTACTATAGTTTTATTTTATCCATTATCACTTGGGTTCCATTTTTTATGACTGTTGCTATGTCATAATTTGCTTGCTTGAATATTGAAGAATTTATATATATCTTTTCCCATAGCAAAAGATGTTCACTAATTACAAATTATTTGATTAATTTACTATTTAATCGCACCCGAGGCTTTAAGCAGTTTAACAATTTCAGTATATCCTTCTTGAGAAGCCAAATTTAAAGCAGTACTACCATGTTCTGTTGAAGCATTAATATCTGCCCCTGCCTCCATAAGTATTTTAGCCACTTTTATATGCCCATAACTTACAGCGTGCATTAAAGCAGTATTTCCATAACCGTCTTTCATATCAAGTTGAGCCCCTCCAGCTATAAGTGATTCTATTATTTCTATATATCCACCCGTTGAAGCCCACATTAAAGGAGTACGACCAGTAGAATCGGTAGCATTTACACCTTTAACAACTAATCCTTCTATGATACTTGTATATTCCTCGCCATCATATGTTGCAATAGATTTTTCTAGTCTTTCAAATATTTCTATATTAGATGCATCATCATCATCAACCGATTTTAAAGCCACTACAACTATAATTATTGAAACCACTATAACTACGGTAACTAATATAGATATCCCTAATATAATCTTTTTTAAAACAGAAAAATTTTTCTGTTTTATATTTTGATATGTTTTAGGAATAACTATACTTTTATATATATCAGAAATTTTATTATTATTGCCATTATTTTGCGATACTAGAGGTTCAAATTCAGTATCACAATATTCACATTTAATAAATTGTAATTCATCGTCAGACTTAATAGCACCACCACAATTAGGACATTCACGCTCTACTAATTTACTCATATTTTTTTTCCATTACCTCAATTTTTCATTATTTTTTATTTATTAAATCATTTTATATAATTTTTATTTTATCCTCTACTTTTGACACTAAGCCACCATTATCACTTACTTTAATCCAATAATGAGTAATTTTTTATAACCATATTTATATTGACATTTATCACAAAAATAATAGAATAAACTGCAATAAATAGGGGAAATAAACAAATGTCAAATCTACTACCTGGTACTCAAGTTACAAAAAACTCAATAGTTGTAGCAAACCCATCTGCAATAGGTCTTTTTGGCTTGGCAATGGTTACATTAGTAGCCTCTTCACAAAAATTGGGGCTCACAGAAGGCACATCTTTAATTATACTATGGGCAATATTCTTAGGAGCAGCCGCACAAATTTATGCGGGTATGTTGGAGGCAAAATTAAATAATACATTTGGGCAACAGCATTTTGTGGATATGGATTTTTTTGGTTTGGAGTAGGCACAACATGGATGATACAAAATGGCATTTTTGGAGAAACAATGGCATTGACTGCTGACCCACATCAACTCGGATTTGCATTTATGGGATACTTAATATTTACCTTATTTATGACATTTGCTGCGATAGAAACAAGTAAAGTGTTATTTATTATCTTTGTACTTATAGATTTTTTATTTATAGGGCTTTCTCTAACAACTTTCGGTATTGCAACACATCTAACACATCAATTAGCGGCAATTTCTGAATTAGCAATATCGCTAGTATCATTTTATGGAGCTGCTGCTGCTATAATAAACACTCAATTTGAAAGAGAATTTATTCCTGTAGGCAAGCCTTTTGGTATTTTTAAAAAATAAAATACAAATCATACATAAATATATGATGGTGTTCGAATGAAAATATATTAAGTACTCAAAGTCAAAACTGATTATCTAATATTACTTAACCTCATTTGTTAATACTTTACCATTAAAAAACTCATCTAAATTAGAAAGTGTTGTTTTCGTAATATTTCCAAGTGCCTCTTCTGTCAAATAAGCTTGATGTGATGTTAAAATGACATTAGGGCGAGATATTAATATTGATAATAATTCATCTTTAACAATTGTTGTAGAAAAATCTTCACCAAAAAACTCACCTTCCTCTTCATAAACATCAAGGGCGGCGCCACGTATTTTTTCATTATTCAAAGCATCTAAAAGTGCTGCAGTTTCTATAAGGGCCCCTCGTGAAGTATTTATGATAAACACTTCTTTTTTCATTTTTGCAAATGATTTCTCATCAAGGATATACTTTGTGTCCTTTGTAAGTGGACAATGTAGCGATATAATATCACTTTCCATAAACAAAGTATTTAAGTCTACATAATTAATGTCTGTATTTTTTAATGGATATAAATCATAAGCTAAAATATTTAATCCAAAGCCTTTACATATATCTATAAATACCCTACCGATTTTTCCTGTACCTATAATTCCAACAGTTTTACAATGTAAATCAACACCAGTTAAACCCACTAGAGAAAAATTAAAATCCCTTGTTCTGTTATAGGCTTTGTGTATTTTTCTATTTAATGACAAAAGCAAACCCATTGCATATTCTGCAACAGCATAAGGAGAATATTCTGGTACCCGTACAATTTTTAATTTATTACTAGCGGCCTTAATATCGACATTACTATAACCGGCACAACGCATAGCTATTATCTCTATCTTATTATCTATTAGTATATCAATTGTTTCTTTATCTATAACATCATTAACAAAAGCACAAACGGCATCATATCCTTTGGCAATATGTGCACTTTCTCTTCTCAGTTTGCTTTCAAAATAAACTATATTATATTTAGTATTAATTTTATCAAACCATATTTTATCATATGGTTTTGTGTCAAAAAAAGCTAATTTTTTCATTTGATTTATTTCCTTAATAAAATAAATATTATAATATTTATTTTATTTTTAAATGTTTTATATACTCTATTAACGGAAATTAAGTTATAAATATATACACTTATTCATTATACCCAACATTAAAATATTGTTTTCATAACAACACTCCCTGTTATTTACATTTGTAAAGCACAGTTTGACTAACTATGTTCTGGTCAATCAAATTTGTAATGCTCCCCACGAAAAAATTATACACTATACCTAACTTGAAATGGAGTTTTATTTCCATTATAACTATGCGCCCTTTTGTAATTATTGGAATGGCAAGGCTTTTTAGCACAAAAAATATTCGTCCACAACTAGCCACTTCCTCTAACATTCCCTTGTATACTGTAACGGAGCAATATATCCCAAACTACTATGAAGCCTCTCCTTGTTATAC
>CAMRBQ010000053.1 GCA_947040495.1 uncultured Spirochaetia bacterium | reverse complement strand
CTTTTTTCTATAGCTTCTTTATGTATAAATGATATTGTTCCAAGCCCTATAATTGCCACATTAAGCATAAATATATTTACCTTCAAAAATTACTAAATTTACTTTTTATTATTCTTTTCTTCGGCTATTTTTTCATTTAATTTTTCTAAAAAGAAATTTTCATCAAAATCAATGTCAATTTCTTTATCAAGCCAGCTAGATAAATGTATCGCATTAGCAACTCTAACACCATTTATACCGTCTGAACCGGGGGCTACAAGTGGAGTTTTGTTTATAATATTTGAAGAAAAATCTCTTAGAATATCAGCATGCTGCATACCCCAAGCATTTGGAAACTCTATTATTTCTTTGTTCATCATATCAGTTGCCGAACTAGAACCCATCATCAGCTTAAAAACCTGCTCTAAACTAGTTGTTTCTTTATTAACTTCTTGTTCTGTTTTTAGAAGCCTAGTAACAGTGGCAATTTTTGAATCTTCAACAACAATCTTTCCCTTATCTCCTAATATTTCTAATCTATCTGTACCTATTAAATCATGGGTACATGTTACAAACACACCTGTTGCTCCATTGCCATAATCAAATAAAGCAGTAACCTCATCTTCTACAACTATATCTCTCATATAACCATATTTACATTTCGCATAAACTTTTTTTGGCATACCACATAGCCACTGTAATAAATCTATCTGATGGGGTGCTTGATTTACAAGTACACCGCCACCTTCACCTTCCCAAGTAGCTCTCCAAGCAGACATATTGTAATAAGCTTGTGGGCGATACCATGTTGTGATAATCCAATTTGTACGTCTAATATTTCCTATCTCCCCATTATCAATAATTTCTTTTAATTTTCTATAGAGAGGATTCATTCTTTGATTAAAGTATACTGCAAATGTAATTTCTGGTTTTGTTTTTGATACATCAATAATCTCTTGCACTTGCTTTGTATAAACACCAGCAGGTTTTTCTAAAAGGACATGTATATCTCTTTTTAATGCTTCAATACCTATTTGGGGATGTAAATAATGCGGTACAGTTGTAACAATGGCATCAACCTGACCACTATCTAACATTTCGATATAATTTGTATACACTGGAATTTCTGGAAACATTTCTTTTAATTTAGCAACAATATCTGGATTCGTTTCACAAAAAGCGCCAAGTTCCAAATTATCAAAATTTTGTTTTTCCATTGGCATTCCACTTTGACGAACATGTTTGCCCGTTAGAAGTGCTGTATAAAAGCTTCCTTGTTGCCCAATTCCAATAATACCTAACCGTACTTTATTCATAACTTATTCTCCTATTTTTTCCAAAATTTTATTTATGGCTTGATATTGCATTTTATAACCTTCTTCACCTGTTATATTAGTGCTATTATTTACAACACTAGAAGCCTCCTCCAGTTCTAAATATTGTAAAGAACCAAACATAGCTAAATGAGGTTCAAGTGTTAAAAAACCTTTATACCCATTTTTTATAGCCATTGTTAAAATATCTTCTATGTTACCATCACCTGTACCACAAAGTACATTATAATCCAAATTGTAAGAGGCGTCCTTAATATGAAAATACAATATATATTCTTTTAATAACTCATAAGCTTTAAATGTATCTTCTCCACATTGAACGAAATTAGCAAAATCAAAAATACCCTTAAAATAATTAGACCCTATCTTATCAAAAATTATTTTGCATCTTGAAGCAATATCACCAAAAATATCTTTTTCATTTTCATGAAGAAGTATTATTTTATATTTTTCAGCAATAGTAGTAAATTGTTTAATCTTTTCTATTACTTCATTTTCATAGTTATTATAATCAAGCCCTTTTTTAATAAAAAAACTAAAAATTCTAATATATTTACAATCTAGCATATTACTTATTTTGCAAAGGTTATCTAAAACAATTAGTTGTTTTTGGAACCCCTCTTCGTCATCAATAAAAACTTTGCCTATAGGAGAGCCTATAGATGATACTTTTATACCAGTATTTTTTAGTGTGGGTAAAATATTATGTTCAAATTCTTGCGGAGTGAATTCTCCTATGTTTTTGCTATTCACTCCTCTTATAGAGATATACTTCATACCCAAAGATTTTACAACTTCTATTTGTTTATCTAAACTATCAGAAATTTCATCTGAAAACCCAGATATTAAAATATTCATATTCACCTCTTTGTTTTAAAATAATAATTCAATTATATCTTCAGAATATTTTTATTTCAATATAAATAAAGTATACAAAAAATATTTAAGTATACTTTATTTTAATCATTTTTTATTTTTATTTAGTAGTAGATGATTGCTTTGCTGCCGCCTGTTTTATTTCTTGAATTTTTTCCTGTATTTCTTCCATTTTATCCTTTGTTAGAGGATAAAATTTCATAGCAATAAGAGAGCATATAAATCCAAACAGTGGCATACCTATAAATAAAAATACACCCGCATATAAAAGTGATCGAGTAAATTCTGTATCTTGAGTAGGTAATTTATCTCTAAAACCTACAAAGGCTAAAGTAAGTCCAACAATAGTTGTAGCAAAGGAAGAAACAAGTTTGTCTACTAATGAAAATAATGTTCCCATCATACCGGGGATATATCTACCGCTTCTATATGTTTCATAATCAGCACAATCAGGTATCATAGGTATAACTATGCTATTTGCTATATTCATAAAACCTCTTAACAATATATAAATACAAATGAATAATATTGTAAAAACATTAAGATTAGATATACTTAATGTATTCATAGGACCAAATAAAATAAATAAAGCAGTAATTATACTTAATATTAAACATACCCAAGTAGAACCAACCAAAGATCGCTTTTGTCCAAACCTTCTAGCAAATGCAACACCAATAGCTAAAACTACAAGAGAAGGGAAAACTGTTATAGCAGGTATTGTTCCTACTAAGGCTGGATTTCCTGATGTAATTGAAAATATTATTATAATAACAGCGGCATTTCCCATAGTTGAATTTGCAAGTTTATCTGTAGAAGCAGCAAATATAAGCATTTGTATAGCTTTGTTATTCTTTAATACATCTAAATAATCACGAAAATGCACTTGAGTAGTTTCTTCCCCAAGTCCAAAAAATTCTTTTTTATCTTTTTTAGCAATACCTATCATCGCCAAAACAGTAAGTATTCCTGAAGCAATTATAGCAAACAATAATAATTCTTTATGGAAAGCCAAATTATTCAAACCATTAAGTTGTCCCACAGTATGTTTTGGAACTAAATAATTAAATACAAATAATGGCACTAAAGAAAATAATGCTGTGTTATAAATACCGTCATACAAAGAGAAAGTAGGTCTTTGCTTTGGGCAACTTGTAAGACAAGCTTGACCTGCTTTTGTACAAGCTGTTTGGAATGTATAACCTATAATGTATAAAGAATACATTATACTAAAGTATAAAAATCTAATATTCTCTGGTACTCTGTAGACTGTATTTATAAGAATACTAAGTACAATAACCATTATTATATAGCCCAAAAGCATCATTGGTCTAAACTTACCAAACTTAGTATTTGTCTTATCAATAACAAAACCAATTATAGGGTCTGTAATACCATCAAATATTCTCATACCTGTAAGTATAAATGATACAGCAACGACAGCAAGCCCAGCGACTCCTACAGCATAATATGAAATATATCCCATATAAAACATGAATACATTTGTAGCAGTGTTATTAAAAACAAAAAGAGCCATTTGCCACATTTTTGCTTTATTGTGATTAATTATAGTATCTGACATAATAACCTCCTTAAATAACAACATCTTAGTTTAAGACTACATAGATGTTTTAAAAATTAAAATAAGTTATACGACCATTTAAATAAAGCACATTATGATAGTATAACAAAATAGATTACATTATTTTTTGTAATCAAAATTTGGAATTTTACTCCAACGCTCTTTGAAATAATGAGCTACCAATTTTGGTTTTCTATCCCTTGTAAATACGCCTTTCTTATTACCTTGTACTCTAAATATACCTTGAGAAGTTGCAAAATCAGCAAAGTTCCAAGGTTGTTCTCCAATGAATGTAGGATATTTTTCAAGTACAGCATGATTAGCTTTATAATATTCAACTTGATATTCTTCACTAAACATTACTGGTGTACTATCATGAAAACCAGCAACAGTGTCAGCACCATATTCAGTAAATATGATTGGTTTATTAGGGCAACGTTTACTCCAACCATCCATTTCGCTTTTTAATGCTGCTTCAACTTGCCACAATTCACCCGATTGTACATACCAACCGTAATATCTATTAAGACATAAAACATCTACAATATCAGCAATTTGACAATTACTAGGCATACTCATCATATGTGTTACAATTGTGATTGGACGCTTTTGTGGGTCTAGTTTTCTTGCTAAATTAAAAAGCTCTTGATGATATTCTTTTGCTCCTTCATCTTCAGTAGCAGATTCATTTGATAAACTCCACATAACAACACATGGATGATTTTTATCACGAGCAACAAGTTCTTCTATGGCCTGTTTATGTTGAGGCATAGTTTGTATTTTTTCCCAAGTGTTAATTTTTTCTCCACCACCAATTAGAGAAAAACCAAAACTCATATGTACCCCAACAGCGGCACATTCATCAATAACAACAATGCCTTCTTTGTCAGCAAGACGCATAAGCTCTTCAGAATATGGATAATGTGATGTTCTAAATGAGTTTGCATTTATCCATTTCATCAAAGAAAAATCTTTTAAGTACATTGCTTCATTTAACCCACGCCCACTTACAGGGGCATCTTCATGTTTTCCAAAACCTTTGAAATAAAATGGTTTATTGTTAATTAAAAACTTACCATCTTTTACTTCTACAGTTCTAATACCAAATGGCTCTTCATATACATCGCTGCCAAAAGCAACTTTTAATGTGTACATATAGCCTTCGCATGGTTGCCATAAAATAGGATTATCAACTTTTATACTACTGTTAGCTCCACTACCTTTAGCAACAAATTTCCCGCTTTCATCAAGCGCTTCTACAGAAATATCGCCTTTGCCTTCGGTTCTGATATTGTAGTTTATAGTACCATCTATTTGGCTGACTATCTCTATATCTTTTATATATTCTTTTGGTGTAGTGTATAAGCGTACAGAACGTTGAAGCCCTGCGTAGTTAAAAAAATCTGGCATTCCACTAGGGATTTTTATCACTTTACCGTCTGGCAGCGTTATGTCTTTGTAACCACCTGCTGGAATTGTAGTCCAATCTAACACGTTATTAATAGCAACTGTAATACGATTTTTACCAACATTGATAAAATCATTGACTTGTACTTCAAATGGCACAAAACCACCTTTATGCTCTGTTGCAAACTTGCCATTAATATAAACTTTAGCAGTATGAGTCGCCGCATCTAAACGAAGCATTAAACGTTCTTCTAATAAATTTTTATGTACTGAAATTTCGGTTTCATACCATACCCAACCAACATGATCACGATACTCTTTACCCTCATGTAAATCATTAAAAGAGGCAGGGACCACTATATTCATTGTATTTTCTAATTTTTTTTCATACCATTTTTCTGTAAAACCAACTCCATCAAGATTTTGATTCTCATCAAGTTTAAAATTCCACACACCATTTAGTGATATAACTTGACGGCTTTCGCTCATAATTGGATATAACATAATGACTTAAACCCCCAAAAATAAAATATTATATAAAACACATTTTGACAATGCAGATTAAACTGAATTTGCCTCAGTGTTATTGCAACGCTATTTACCTAAGCGTAAACTTAGCAATATCAAATCCAACTTTCATTTCCCATTGAAAATTCTTTTTATCAGCAAAGAACGAAGAATCTCCAAAATAAAAGAAACGAGGTTCAACAAAGAAAGAAAAATCTCCATAGTATGCTTGTATACGTGGATTAAATCTAAACATAACAGAATCTTTAAAAGGTCTTCCCGCAAGTAAAGGTGTTCCACTAATATTTAAAAGTATTTCTGGGCGTATCCCAAAGTATTTATTAAATTTAATTCTATAAGCAAAACGTATTTCTAATTTATCAAACCACCCTTGAGTTAATCTACCATCTTTTTTTTGATCGCCCGGCATGAAGAATGTTGGGGCAGCTAAAATTGTAATATCTTGCTGATAAAAATTACCGGGTTTTGGCAAAACTTTATTGTAATAGACAGTTAAACTAGCATCCCCTTTTGAGCTCCCTGCTAATGTAAATATATTGTTTATAAAACCAACCGTGCCAGACAAAACTATGTCAGTAGGGGTGGGAAGTTTAGGTGTAGCTCCTCCACCAAAACTTCTTGGGTCAGTGCCAAAGTTCCAACTAGCTTGAGCAATAAAACCAAAAGTTAACCAACGAGCATTATTGAAGTTTTGATTGTAACTCAATTTTGTATCAAGCTGCTCTAACATTCTCTCCCCCAAAGGTGCTGAAAGTTCACCCGTAGCATATTCAAGATACATGTGAAAGAAAGAATATAGAGGGATACTAGAAAAAGCGCCAACATCTTCTTGTTCTGTTTGTGCCCAAATGCTAGTATTGATACTCATCAGAAGTATCGCAACAGTAATAATAAAAATTTTCATACCAACCTCCTTTGTAATGAATGAAAATTGTTTTTAGCATATATAATTGACATTCTAACATGCTAATATATTAACCCTATAGTAATATAGTGTAGTCAATATTTATTTGTTTGTCAATAAAAAATATGCAAGTCTTGATTTTTAAAAAAAAATGAATATAGTTACTAATAGTATATTAGTATGTCAGTTGTCGAACGACAATATCTCTAACAAATAAGCCACGAAATTAGCAATGATGAGTTGAAATTATTATGGTTATAAATAAATTAGTATCAGATTATAAAAACATTCGTGAATTTTCTTATGCTATGATTAAAGAAAATATATTAAAGTTGTATTTTTTTCCCGGTCAAAAAATAACGGAATTAGAATTAGTAGATATTCTTAAAGTTGGTAAAACCCCAATCCGTGAAGCTTTAATTTATTTGTCAAAAGAAGGCTTAGTGAATATAATACCACAAAGTGGTAGTTATGTGTCAAAGATAAATTTTAGTTTAGTACTAGAAGGTGTTTATGTTAGAAAAATTATCGAAGAAAATATTAATAAATTAGCTATAAGCGAATTTGGAAGAGAAGATTTTAAAGATTGTAATCTTTTATTAAAACAGCATAATCTTATTAAAAATGATAAGCAAGAGCATTGGCAGTACGATGAAAAATTTCACAAAAAAATATATGAAATTTGTGGCAAATCTAATACTTTTAATTGGATTCAAAACATGAACTTAGATTATATTAGAATACGTTATCTTGCTTTACTAGATATTCCGAAACATAAATCTATAATAGAAGAGCATAAATGCATCTTAGATGCTATAGAAAACAAGGATAGCAAAGAAGTTAAAAGACTTACTAATTTACATCTTGATAGAGTAAATACGGAAAAAATTCTTTTAATGGAACATCATAAAGAGTATTTTTATTAAGTAATGATTAGGAGTTTTATGTATGAATATACCTTTCAAAGTTGATTTATCAAATCATGTTGCAGTTATTACAGGTGCGGGTGGTATCTTGTGTGGAGACATGGCCAAGGCTCTTGCTTTATGCGGCGCAAAAGTGGCAGTTGCAGATGTTTCAAAAGAAAATGCCCAAAGGGTATCTGATGAAATTAAATCTCTTGGTGGAGAATCTTTGCCTCTGGTGTTTGATGTTTTAGTTAAATCAGAAATTGAAAAAGCTCGTGATGAAATACTTGTAAAATGGGGAAAAATTGATTTACTAATAAATGGAGCAGGAGGGAACTCTCCAAAAGCAACAACGACGATGGAAAATTGCTACCCCGATACACTTGCAAACAAAAAAGAAGGCGATATCACATTTTTTGATTTAGGTTATGAGGATATGAAATGGGTTATGAACTTAAACTTATTTGGTACAATTATACCCTCACAAGTATTTGCTGAGCCTATGGTTAAAGCACAAAAGGGAAATATTATAAATATTTCTTCAATGAATGCCTTTACACCACTTACAAAAATACCGATGTACAGTGCGGGGAAAGCGGCTGTAAGCAATTTTACTCAATGGCTTGCTACACATTTAGCACCTGTTGGTATACGTGTTAATGCAATAGCACCGGGATTTTTTGAAACGAATCAAAATTATAAGCTTCTTCACAATGAAGATGGTTCTCTATCAGCTAGGGCACAAAAAATTATAAACGGCACACCTATGGCAAAATTTGGTGTTCCACAAGATTTAATTGGTGCTATTTTATACTTAGCAAGCGATGAAGCAAGTGGCTTTGTCAGTGGTATAAACATGCCTATTGATGGTGCTTTCTCTGCGTATGCGGGTGTATAGTTTTTTAAAAACATAATAAGGAGATTTATATGTATATGACATTTCGCTGGTATGGGCCTAATGATCCTATAAGTTTGGATTACATTAGCCAGATACCAAAAATGAAAGGTATAGTTAGTTCTTTGCATGACGAAGCAACTGGTGATGCTTGGTCTTACGAAAAAATAAAAATGTATAAAGAGAATATCGAAAAAAGTGGGCTTAATTTCAAAGTCATTGAAAGTGTCCCCGTGCATGAAGATATAAAATTAGGTCGTAGTAGTAGAGATAAGTATATAGAAAACTACATAACAACGATAAAAAATCTAGCGAAAGCAGGGCTTGAAGTTATTACATACAATTTTATGCCTGTCTTTGATTGGACACGTTCATCATTAGATACTCAACATACTGATGGTTCAAACTCACTTACATATAAACATAAAGATGTTTTAGCAATGGATCCTACTTCTCCAGACTTAACATTACCAGCATGGGTAAAGTATAGCAAAGAAGAATTGCTTTCCTTATTTGAAGCATATAAAAATGTTGATAGTGAAGGACTATGGAAAAATCTTGAATATTTTTTGAAAGCCATTGTTCCAACTGCTCATGAATATGGTATAAAACTTGCCATTCACCCCGATGATCCACCATGGTCAATATTTGGTTTGCCTAGAATTATTGTAAATAAAGCGTCTTTAGAAAGAGTTTTATCTATTGTTGATGTTCCTGAAAATGGCTTATGTTTATGCACGGGTTCTCTTGGCGTTGATCCAAATAATGATTGTGAAGATATTGTAAAAACGTTTGCTAGCAGAAAAAGAATACATTTTGTTCATGCTCGTAATGTTAGCATTGATGGGAATAATGATTTTTCTGAAGTAAAACATACAAATGATGTTGGGGCTATTAATTTTGTAAAAATATTGAAAGCATACCATGATGTTGACTTTGATGGACCAATTAGACCGGACCATGGACGAATGATATGGGGAGAAACAGGACTCGCAGGTTATGGGCTTTATGACCGAGCATTAGGTGCTATGTATTTACAAGGAATTTGGGATGCTTTAGATTCTAAATAAAGAATATACATAAACAATTTGGGGTGAAATAATGAAAACTTTTATAACTGAGAATTTTTTATTACAAAATAAAACAGCTCAAACACTTTATCATGATTATGCTAAAGACATGCCTATTATAGACTATCATTGCCATTTATCTCCAAAAGAAATAGCAGAGAATAAGCGGTACCGTTCAATTACGGAAATGTGGTTGGATGGAGATCACTATAAATGGAGAGCTATTAGAAGTGCAGGCATAAGAGAAGAGAATATAACATCACATATAGGAGATGCTTCATATGACAAGCAACGTTTTATGGATTGGGCTTCTGTTATACCAAAACTTATAGGCAATCCTTTATATCATTGGACACATTTAGAGCTACTTCGTTATTTTGATATTGATGAATTATTTGATGAAAGTAGTGCTGATAATACTTATAAAAAAACAAACGATATTATTTCAAAATCTGAGTTTAATACTCAATATTTAATAAAAAAATTTAAATTAGATTTTATAGGTACAACAGATGATCCTATCGATAGTTTAGAGTATCATAAAAGTATAAAAAATCAAAATATCTCTTGTATTATTACACCTTCATGGCGTCCTGATAAAGCTGTAAAAATAGATTTAGCAGGTTTCAATGAATATATCCAAAAGCTTTCTAAAGTTTGTGGGCATAATATAGATTCTATTGACGATTTGCTTAATGCTCTATTTAGTAGAATGCAATATTTCAAGGATAATGAATGTAGTATTTCAGATAATGGGCTTGATAACTTTGTGTTCACTAGAAATTATAGCAAAAATGAAGCAAACATAATCTTAAGAAAATCATTAAATAATGAAACATTAACAAATGAAGAAATAGTAAAATATAAAAGCTATTTACTTGTTGAGATGGGCAAAAAATATGCTGACTATGGTTGGGTTATGCAGCTACATATGAATGTACTTAGAAATAATAGCACAAAAATGTTTAACTTACTTGGTGCGGATAGTGGTTTTGATTCTATAGGTGATTATAGTTATGCCTCTCAGTTATCAGCATTCCTAGATACACTGGACAAAGAAGAGAGTTTACCAAAAACAATTTTATATTCACTCAATCCATCTGATAATGGAGTTTTAGGCACAATGCTAGGCAATTTTCAGGGTGATGGCACTGCAGCAAAAATGCAGCTAGGTTCAGGCTGGTGGTTTAATGATCAAAAAAATGGTATGGAACAACAAATGATAGCATTAGCAAATTTGGGATTATTTTCAAAGTTTGTTGGAATGACAACTGATTCTAGAAGTTTCTTATCATTCTCTCGTCATGAATATTTTAGACGAATACTATGTAATCTAATTGGGACATGGGTAGAAGAAGGACAAGCACCAAATGATGAAAAATATTTAGCAAAAATTGTAAAAGACATTTGTTATAATAATGCCAAGCAATTTTTTAATATAAAATAATAATACTTTTAGGAGATGAAATATGTTTGAAAAATATGTTAGTGTACCTATTATACCTGTTGCCGTAGTTGAAAGTGAAGATGAGGTACGAGCTATTGCTGATTTGTGCATGGAATTTTTGCCTGCAATAGAATTAACCATGCGTACCGAATATGGCTATAAGGCATTAGAGATACTTGCAAAAGATTACCCTTCTTTACCTCGTGCTGCTGCCACTGTTCTAAGCATAGAGCAAGCACAACGTATTCTTGACTTGGGGACAGATATTATTATTAGTCCCGGATTTCAACCTGTTTTATTAGAACATGCAAAACAAAAGTGTTATAACTATATACCTGGAGTTTCAACAGCTGCTGAAATAGAACAATGTCTAGCCTATGAGCATAAGCATTTAAAATTTTTTCCAGCATCTGTTTTTGGTGGTGTAGAATGGTTAAAGGCTATGAAACCTGTATATTCACATGTCGGTGTGAAATTTATGCCTCTTGGTGGTGTGAAAGTAGATAATGTAAGGGAATATTTATCACAATCAAATGTATTTGCTTGTGGTGGTTCTTGGCTTTGCCCAAGAGATATCCTTGCTAAAAAAGATTGGAAGGAACTTAGAAAGAGATTTTCAGAAGCTTCTAGTTTACTAAAATCTTAGAAAAAAGTTTATTATTTATTTATAATGTGATTCAAAAGGAGTATTCTATGAAAAAAGTAGTTACTATGGGTGAAATTATGATGCGTCTTTCACCAAACAATTATTTACGTTTTAATCAAGCTAATAATTTTGATGTTGTTTATGGTGGTGGTGAAGCTAATGTTGCTGTGTCACTTGCCAATTATGGACATAATGTTAATTTTGTTACAAAATTGCCAAAGCATGAATTAGGTGATTGTGCTGTCGATTTTATTCGGGCAAAAGGAGTTAATACCTCACATATAGCTCGTGGTGGAGAGAGAATTGGTATTTATTTTTTAGAACATGGTGCTTCAATGCGTCCTTCAAAAGTTGTTTATGATAGGGCTCATTCTTCAATATCAGATGTTGAAATATCAGATTTTGATTTTGATAAAATATTTGAGGGTAAGGATTGGTTTCACTTTACAGGTATAACCCCAGCTCTAAGCAAAAAATCTATAGAGATAACAAAAATAGCAGTAAAAAAAGCCAAAGAACATGGACTTACTGTTTCTGTTGATTTAAATTATAGAAAAAAACTATGGACGCCTGAAGAAGCCCAAAATGTAATGATACCTTTAATGGAGTATGTTGATGTTTGTATTGGTAATGAAGAAGATGCTGAGAAAGTGCTAGGACTAAAGCCTGAAGGTACAGATGTCGTGAAAGGCGAGTTACACATCGATGGTTATAAATCTTTGTTAAAAAAATTAAAAGATAAATATAATTTTTCTCATGTGGCATGTTCATTAAGAAAAAGTATATCCGCTTCAGATAATGGTTGGAGTGGATTGGCATATGAAGGCAATGACTATTATCATTCTAAAAATTATGATATCAGAATAGTTGATAGAGTTGGGGCAGGTGATAGTTTTGCTTCAGGATTTATACATGGCTTAATATCTAAAAATGATACGAGATATGCTATTGAGTTTGCAGTTGCAGCTAGTGCATTAAAGCATACTATTTTTGGAGATTTTAACCTTGTTTCAGTATCAGAAGTAGAAGCATTAATGGGTGGAGATGGTTCAGGAAGAGTGCAACGCTAGATAATATAATTGATATTGAATTTATCTATAAAAACAAAAGCAATAAGCGTTCCCTCTCCATATGAGTTAAAACTTGTGGATGTAGATTCTACTTGAATAATAAGTACTTATAATGTTAGAGCTAAGATTACTGCTATTATGGACTTTTTCATCAATTTATTATTTTTTAAACATTTAAAAAATGTTTAGCTCTTTACAGAGTTTTATTTAGCGAAAGCGTGGTGCATAGAATTGGTGTTTTCATCTTTTTGTTCCTTGTTTTTAACCCAATCTTAACAAGTGTTATATGTGCCGCTTTCGATATATTCCTACCTAAAAATACTTTGACGGATTATATTTTGTTAAAATAGCCGATAAAAAAATATTCTTATCAAATTGCCATATATCTAAAGATTATAGCACAAACAAACGAAAATTTAAACGTCCAATTAGTTTAAGCAATTTTTTGAGGTATAAAAAACTATATTTAAATAAAATAAATGTAGTTGCTGTGCTAGGATACTTTTCCTTAAAACAAAAGAAGTCATACCCTAAATATACCAGAGGTATATCATGCATAAAAAATAATTTAAAATCCAATAGGTTTAAGCAAACTTTTAAGATATTCATTCCA
>CAMRBQ010000052.1 GCA_947040495.1 uncultured Spirochaetia bacterium | reverse complement strand
TATAAAAAAAGCCCTTCTGTAATTATATATAATTACAGAAGGGCTTTTTTTATATTTAAAATCAAATAGACAATATCATTTAGTCATCATATTCAGCTTCATGTATTGTTCCATTGGCAGCTACTTTGAGTTCCATTCTATTGTCAAGTTCTATATCGAATCCACCCCAATCTTTGTCTACTTTTATAATAGAAGCTTTTGGGTACGCTTTTTTAACAGCATTAAGAACAGCAGAGGGAATAAAGCCTGTAGGTATAGCTTGATATTTACCATCAACGCTTTCCCATTCTCCATTTTTCATAAATTCAACTTCGACACCATTTTTTAAGTTAACTTCATAAGAGTCACGATCTTGCTCTGCATGGACAATATCAATTTTTGGAAAATACGTAGATAAAAATGTCTTTGCCTTAGCAGGTAGTGTATCGGCTGTGATGAAACGACCATCTGCAAGCAAAAATGATGATAACATTGCAAAAATGAATACGGAATACAAAATTTTCTTTTTCATAGAATCACTCCTTGATATTAAAATTATCAAACAAAATACTATATTATTAAGTAATAAAATGCAATAAGATTTTTCTTAATTATTTAATATTCTATTAGATGATTTTGTTTTGGAATGGGATGAAGCATTAAAATATAATTTTTTATTTTGATATGCTTGATAAATTATTATATTGAAATTTAGATAATGATAGGGTATTATTCAAATTATATTATTATAAAATGGGGGTAAGTTCATGTTAGCAACACTTGAAAATTTTATAGGTACAGCGAATAGTTATATTTACAACTATATTATTTTATCAATATTTTTTATTGTAGCGATATATTTTACGATTAGGCTTAAAGGTGTCCAATTTCGCCAGTTATTCCATGCGGCAAAGCTGCTCGGTAGTAAAAGTACAGACGGGGGGATAAGTGGTTTTGCTGCTTATAGCGTAAGTACAGCCTCAAGGGTTGGCACTGGTAATATGGCTGGTGTGATTACAGCTATTGTTGCTGGAGGTCCCGGGGCATTATTCTGGATGTGGGTCATGGCATTATTTGGTGGTTCACTTGCTTTTGTAGAGAGCACTTTGGCTCAGTTATATAAAGAAAAGGGTATTGATGGCAAATTCGTTGGCGGTGCTTCTTATTTTATACGTTCAAGAATGGGGAAGCCTGGTTTGGCTGTTGTATTTGCTGTTCTGATGATATTAACATATACAGCATTTAATGGAGTTCAAGCCAATACAATAGCTAGTGCACTTGTGAAATATAATATTAGTACAAATGTTACTGCGATAGTTCTTATGGTATTAACTGCTGTTATATTATTAAACCCAAAAAGAGAAACATTAGCATTCGCATGTTCTATAGTTGTACCTGTAATGGCAATACCTTATATACTTATAGGGCTATTCATTTTTGTAACAAATTTTGGGGCTGTTCCTGCAATGTTTTCTACTATATTAAAGTATGCATTTACAGGGGATGCTGTAATGGGGGCAACTATTGGTACCGCTGTATCACAGGGGCTAAGAAGAGGGTTATTCTCTAATGAGGCCGGTATGGGTGGCGCACCTCATGCTGCTGCTGCTGCTGCTACTTCTCATCCCGCAAGACAAGGATTGTTACAAATGTTTTCTGTATTTACAGATACATTAGTTATTTGTTCGACAAGTGCTTTTATATTTTTGTTATCACCAGAGGCATTAAAGCAGGTTGGTACTTTACAAGGCATTGGTATTTTACAGTTCGCCATGGAGTCTCATCTAGGTCAATTTGGTTCAATATTTGTAACAGCTTGTGTTTTATTGTTTGCTTATAGTTCTGTGCTTGGCAATTTCTTCTATATTAGAACGGGTGCTAGTTCAATACATAAAAGTAAGTTCCCCGAGTATATTGTAGCTGCTATGACCTTATTTATGGTTGTTGTTGGGGCTATTGTAAACATGCCACTTGCTTGGAACCTGGGCGATTTTTTTATGGGGATTATGGCTATAGTAAATATAATAATTATATTTATGATGGTTCGTCCTGCTGATGTTTTACTCAAAGATTATGAGAAGCAACAGAAAGAAGGGGTTAAACCAGTATACAATGTTGATAGAACACCAGAAATTCGTCATCCTTCTATAACATGTTGGAGCGACAAAAACAATACCAACGATTAGCACTACTGCGTAGGCTTAAGTATGGCGTTATATAGCTATCGAACATTTAAAGATATTTCTGTTTTGACATGCATTATAATGTGCAACTTAAGCCTATATACCTTAGAGTATTCCCGCAAGGGACGCAGTAGTTGGGTAAAGAAGATATTGAAAAAAATAAAAAAGGATATTTAATCTATAGCAGTAGTATGCATTACAATGTGCAACTTAAGCCTACGCAGTAGTTGGAGTATGATTTTGGAAATAAGAAGTTTAAAACTTACAAAGGCACAAAAAATACAAATAGCAAACACAGAAGAGCTACATAAAATACTTTCACAAATACTAAAACGTGAGGGTGTGATAAATCAGGAGAAAGAACATTTTTGGTTTGTAGGTCTTAATAGCCAAGATTATATATTATGTATTGATACTGTTTCGTTGGGTTCTGTAAGTAGCACACAAATAACACCTATGAGTGTTTTTCGCAACGGTGTTTGGAAAGGATGTACTTATGCTATACTTGCCCATAATCATCCGAGTGGACTGCTTGAGCCATCAGACAATGACATCGATGTAACAGATAGGCTTTGTCAATGTGGTATAATACTTAATATAATTGTCAGAGACCATATTATTATTACACCGACAACATACCTTAGTTTCAAAGACCAAAAAATGATGAGAAAGATTGAAAAGAGTATAAAGTATGTGCCGCCATATCAGTTGAAAGAGCGTTGGGCAAAAGAGGGTGAAAAGATTAGACATGATGCACTCGAGGAAGGGCGGGCAAAAGGTCTTGAAGAAGGTTTAGCTAAAGGCTTGGCAGAAGGTGAAGAGATTGGGCTTGTAAAAATAGTAAAAAGTATGCTAGAAAAAGATTATAGCTTAGAACAAATTATAGAAGTAACAGGCTTGGGTAAAGAAGATATTGAAAAGATATTGAAAAAAATAAAAAAGGATATTTAGGCTATAGCAGTAGTATGCATTACAATGTGCAACTGAAGCCTACGCAGTAGTTAAGCCTACGCAGTAGTATGTATGAATAAAAACAATGTTCTAAATTTGATAGAGGGTAATATATCTAGCAATCTTGTGAAATTAGTATTGCCTATGCTTTTGGCTAATTTCTTGAGCGTTGTCTATAATATAGTAGATACAATTTGGATAGGTCAAATAGTTGGTAGCGATGGACTGTCTGTAATAGCCACGACATTTCCAGTTGTATTAGTTTTGATAGCATTTGGTATTGGTATAAGTATTTCTGTTAATATTTTATCGGGGCAATATGTTGGTGCTAATAATGCTAAATTTTTGGGACATCTTGCCAATGTTTCATATACTGTTATTTTCTTTATTTCTATAATACTTGTTTCAATAATATTTATTTTTTCTGAATCGATATTTGGATTACTCAATACACCAGAGTCTATATTAAAAGAATCTGTATTATATTTTAAGATAAGTATTTTTCGTTATCCGTTTTTCTTTTATTATATGGTTATCGCCTCATTGCTTCGAGGTATGGGTGATACTGTAAGTCCATTGATATTTTTGGGTATATCTTCCATTGTGAATATTATATTAGACCCGCTACTTATGCTTGGGCTTTTTGGCTTTCCAGAACTCGGGCTTAATGGCGCAGCTGTTGCGACTGTGTTCTCACAATTTTTATCTGTTCTTATAAGTATAGTATATTTAAAATTAAAGCATAATATTATTATGGAGCATCCTTTCAGGCTAGTTTTCGATTTTGATATTATAAAAAAAATTCTAAGAATGGGGCTTCCGTTTTCAACATCACAACTTATAACCTCATTGAGTTGGATGGCTTTAATGTCATTGATAAATACATTTGGACAATCGGTATCTGCTGCTGTCGGCGCTGCTTCAAAGATAGAGGGCATTAGTTATATGTTTTTGGCTTCTCTTGGTTCTGCCATTGCCACGATGTCATCTCAAAGTATCGGTGCTAATAGAATGGATAAAATAAAAACTATATTTAAAGAGGGATTGAAATTATGTATAATTGTATCCTCTATTGTTGCTATAGTTAGTGTTGTATTTGCAGAGAATATATTATTGATGTTTACAAAAGATATGTTGGTAATAAAAGAGGGTAGATATTTTATATACTTTGTTATGCCATCATTAATTATTTTGTCTGTTGCATATTGTTCTAATGGTATTATAAATTCTGCGGGAAAAACAAAAGAGATAATGTTGTTTTCATTTATATCTTTAATAGTAGTTCGAGTACCACTTGCTTATATACTTTCAAATTATTTTGGTGTTTTTGGTATATGGATGTCTATGCTTATAGCCACTACTATAAATATGATATTAAGCGTTTGCTATTATTTATCTAAAAAATGGATGAATAATGCCAAAATTGTATAATATAAGGTGGAATTATATACTTATTTTAAAAGTGAAATATTTTTTATATTAATTGACTTATTGCTTAAAAGTCTTATAATGTCGGCGTTTATATCATATAAAAAGTGTTCTATTAAATTAATATGTATTAAGGGATTGGTTTTGGTATATGAAAAAGAAAGAAAAAAGTATTGGCTTAGATTTAACCGAAGGCAATATATCAAGTAATTTATTAAAGTTAGCTGTGCCTATGGTTTTGGGCAATTTGCTTAATGTGTTTTATAATATAGTGGATACAATATGGATAGGTAGGATAGTTGGTGCTGATGGGATTGCTGCTGCTGCTGTCAATTTGCCGATAGTATTTACATTAATATCTTTGGCATCTGGTATTACAGTTGCGGGCAATATATTAGTTGGGCAGTATTATGGTGCCAAGGACATGAAATATTTACTATATGTATCTAGGTCAATTACTACATTTGCAACAATAAGTATCGCTATTTTTGTGGTGATAGTATATCTCACTTCAGAGTCAGTACTAAGATTATTAAATACCCCTGAAAGTGTTTTTGATATGGCATTATCATACTATAGAATAACAATTGTCGGCTTTCCATTTCTATTTTATTATCTTTTGGTTGCGGCATTACTTAGAGGGACAGGAGATACTATTAAACCACTTGTGTTTTTAGGTATATCATCAGTTCTAAATATAATACTCGACCCTATTTTTATCAGTGGGCTTGGACCAATCCCTGCGATGGGGCTTGATGGGGCGGCATATGCAACTGTATTTTCGCAGATGGTATCTGTTGTTATAAGTGTTACATATTTAAAACTAACAGATAGTATAATAAGAGTAAATCCTTTAAGAATGGTTTTTGATAAAAGAATAATAAAGCGAATAATCAAGATAGGTGCACCCGTAACAGTGACACAAGGGATACAGGCTGTAGGTTGGATGTTTACAATGGCTATTGTAAATACATTTAATAAATCAGCAACTGCAGCTGCTGGTATAGCGTCAAGATTAGACTCTGTTTCTTTCATGGCGATAATAGCATTGTCAGCGGCTGTAGCAACTATGAGTGCTCAAAATATTGGTGCGGGTAAAATAGACAGAGTGCATGAGGTTTATCGTGTAGGGCTTAGAATGTCTGTGGCTGTTTCTACTTTTTTTGCTATAATAGCTCTTTTATTTCCAGAGACTATTGCTAGGATATTTACAGATGATATAGATGTAATAACTTATACAAAAAATTATCTTCAAATAGTTATACCTGCTTTTATTATATTATCTGTTGCCTTTACTGCGACTGGTGTTATAAATGGAGCTGGTAAAACTGCTGTACTCATGGTGTTCAATTTTGTAGGTTTTTTATTGGTTAGAATACCACTATCATATTTTCTTGCCGATCGCTTTGGTTTTAATGGTATATGGATTGGTATGGCTTCATCTTATCTTGTTATTATGATTCTTAATGTACTTTATTATCTTTCAAATAAATGGAAAGTTAATGCTAGTCTAGTAGATGATAGTGTTATTTAATTGCATAATAAATACATATATGTGAAATATAGATTCTATTTTTTAACATAAATAAAAGACTTGATATTTTTTGCTTAAAGGATAATGTTGATTGACATATGTGATTAAAAAAGAGGCATTATGGGAAAACTAAAAGCTGGTACTTTGATTTGCTCTATATTATTTTGTGTTTTTATAATTTCATGTGGCAGCAAAAATGCTAAACCTAATTCTACTCAAAATAAAACGATGGATAAAGATAAATTAATTGTTGGAATGGAGCTGCAATTCCCTCCATTTGAAACGATAGATAAAAATGGTAAGCCCTATGGACTAAGTGTAGACCTTGCCCTTGCTTTAGGTGATTATCTAAATAAAGAAATAAAGATAGAAGAGATGTCTTATTCAGGCTTGATAAATGCACTTATGTCTAAGAAGATAGATATGATTATATCTTCAATGACAATATCGTCAAATAGATTAGAGCAAATAGATTTTTCCGAACCATATGCGAGTAGTCATTTGTCTCTTTTAATAAATGAGAAATCATTAGTACAAGGTCCAGATGACCTTAATAATAAGGGCATAAAAATAGCTGTCAAAAGAGGGACAACAGGGCAAATATTTGCAGAAAAGCAATATCCAAATGCTAGCATATCTGTGTTTGAAAAAGATGCGGAGTGTATTATGGAAGTTGTGCAAGGTAGGGTAGATGTGTTTGTATATGATGTTTATACGATATATAAAAATCATATGTTGAATCCAAATACAACTAGAGTATATCTTGAAGCTATAAATAAAGGTAGTATAGAAAAATGGGGTGTTGCCATAAGAAAGAATGAAGAGAGCCTCAAGAAAGGTATAAATGATTTTATCAAAGAGGCAAAATCTAATGGCAAGATTGATGAGATTGTAGATGTTCATCTTTCTGATATGAAGAGAATTTTTGAAGAAAATAATTTGAATTTTTATTTTTAATATCCTCAAAATATTTTTTAGATAAGGAATAATTAATAAATGAAAAGGCTTTTAGGTTTATTTTATATTAAAAATAATTGTAAAAAACCTTTATATGTAATGCTTATAAATATTATAATGGTTTTGTCTGTTTTTATAATATTATTAATTTTTTCATATAGGCAAACAGTAATATTAAACTTAGCAGAAGGGCAGTCGGTATTAGATAAATTTATTCAAAATGTTTCAAAGTTATATGATTATAGAGTCATTATACTAGATGGTTTTTTATTTACGATTTTAATATCGATAGCCTCATTTTTTGGTAGCCTTTTATTTGGCATACTTGCCTCTTTGGCATTACGCTCAAAAATACAGATACTTCATTATATAAGTAGGGTATATATAGAAATAGTAAGAGGGACACCGCTACTTGTTCAAATTATAGCGGTATACTATTTTGTTGGTGTGCTATTTCAATTGAATAATAAATTTTTAGCAGGCGTTATTATATTATCACTTTTTGAAGGTGCTTATATATCAGAAATTATAAGGGCAGGTATAGAGGGGATTCCGTCAGTACAAATAGAAACATCCCGTTCTTTATGTTTAACTGTAAGGCAAAGATATATTTATATAATATTGCCTCAGGTTGTAAGCAGGGTATTGCCTCCACTTGCGGGCCAATTTGTATCCCTTGTAAAGGATAGCTCGCTTTTATCTATTATCGCACTTAATGAATTTACATTGGTGGTGCAAAATGTTACTGCATTAAATTATAACTATACCGAAGGCTATATTTTATTGGGCATAGGTTATTTTGTATTGACTTTTGCTATCTCTCGATTAAGTAAATATCTTGAAAATAGGTTTTTATATGACTCTTAAACTTAAAAATATGTTTAAAGAATATGATGGGACATATGTTTTAAATGATATAAATTTGGATATAAAAGATAAAAATGTAATATCTATTATAGGTAATTCTGGTGGTGGTAAATCTACCTTGCTTAATATTTTATCGGGATATACAAAAGCAAGTGAGGGTAGTATTATCGTCAATGAACATATATTAAAAAACAATGAAAAAAATTTATTTGAATATCGAAAAAATATAGGTATAGTTTTTCAATCATATAATTTATTCCCGCATATTAGTGTACTAAGAAATATAACATTGATATTAGAAAAGGTTCATAAATATAGTAAAAAAGAAGCCTTTGAAAGAGCCGCTTTTCTTTTAGAAAAATTTCGATTATGTGAACATAGAAATAAAAGACCGAATCAAATGAGTGGCGGGCAGCAACAACGCCTTGCTATCGTTCGTGCATTAAGTTATAAACCAGAGATGATGTTTTTTGATGAGCCAACAGCTGCCTTAGACCCAAGTCTTACAAATGAGGTGTTAGATACTATAAAGGGGCTTAAAGACGATGGTGTTCATTTTATGATATCGACACATGAGATGGGCTTTGCAAAAAATGTAGCCGACTATGTTTTATTTTTAAATGATGGTATTATAATAGAACAAGGTAGCCCAAATGATATATTTGAAAATCCAAAAACTGAAGAACTAAAAATGTTTTTATCTAATATATTGGAATGGCGATAGTTTTATTAATAATGGTTTTACATGAAAAAAAAATGTTTTTTATATAATCGTGCTTACTACTTTTTTAATTGTATAAAACTATTTTGTTATAAATATCTTTTCAACAATCAAAATTATAAAAGCAAATCTAAAAATATAAAATATAAAATAAGTAATATATTTACAATAATATTTGTTTCTGCTATATTTTTATTTACAATAATCTGTGCTATTTTTTCAATTGCATTGAAGCCTATGGCAGATGATATAATTAATTTTATAAATAGTGATTTAGATATAAAAAATATTTATGAAGAACAAAACCGTGCTATAACCATAAGAGATAGAAATTCTAAAGAACTCACAACAATATATCCAAAATATGGCGGTAGATATAAAAGGGTTGAATACGAAGATATGCCGAGCGTTTTAATAGATGCTGTTATTAGTGCCGAGGACAAAAATTTTTTCAAGCATAATGGTGTCGATTATACTTCTATAATAAAAGCTGGCATAAGAAATTATAGAGCGGGCTATATTGTTTCTGGTGGTAGTACCATAACCCAGCAGCTTATAAAAAATATTTACCCACGTAGCCGTACATATATAGAAAAATTTTATGAGGCTTTGGATGCTATAAAAATTGAAAAGCATTTATCAAAAGAAGATATACTTACTATATACCTCAACAAAATATTTTTTGGAAATAATATTTATGGCATAGCTTCTGCAAGTGATATATATTTTAATAAAGATATAAAAGAGATTACAGTGTCAGAGGCTGCGATGTTAGCTTCTATTATAAAATCGGGGACGATGTTTAATCCATATAAATATTCAGATAATCTTGAAAACCGTAGACAGTATGTAGTTTCTCAAATGCATAAAAATGGCTACATAACAAAAGAGCAATATACAAATGCCCTCGCTAACAAGCCTGATGTTCATGACGATAATCAGAAATTTCTAGCACCGCATTTTAGTATGTACATTAACCAAATAGTAAAATCTATGGAACTCAAAGAAATATCTGAAGTTCATACAACAATTGATTTGAATATACAAAAAGAGGCAGAGGCTGTTCTAAGAAATACAACACAATGGCTACATTCTTTTAATGTTAGAAATGTTTCATGTGTTATCCTTGATGCCAAAACTGGTGAAGTGCTTACAATGATTGGCTCTCTTGATTATTCAGATTTTGATTCGGATGGCTCTGTCAATGGAGCGACTTCGCTAAGGCAGGCAGGCAGTACATTAAAGCCTTTTTTATATGGCTATATATTTGATGAAGGTGAAAGCCCAGCCTCTGTCATGGCAGATATAGAATCGTTTTTGGCTTCGAGTGGTGGCTTTTATAGCCCTGTCAATTATAGTAAAAAATATTATGGTCCTGTTACTATTCGCTCATCTTTGGCAAATTCTCTCAATGTTAGTACAGTGAGATGGCTTGATAAATATAGTATTTCAAACTTTCAGAATATTTTGAAAAAGTCTGGTCTTAGTAGCATAAATAAACATTATGACCATTATGGACTTTCTATGGCTTTGGGCAGCCCCGAGGTTCGTCTTATAGATTTGGCGAGTGCTTATTCTACATTTGCAAATGATGGGCTATATAAACCATATTATTCGATTAACAAAATATATAAAACTGATGGCTCTATAATAAAACCTAAAAAAGCTAAATCAAGAAGGGTGTTTTCAAAAGAGTCATCTTTTTTAGTTACAGATATTCTCACAGATAGAAATGCTAGGCTTAGTGTTTTTCCAAATTTACGTGGTGTTGTTTATCCATTTTCTGTGGCTATCAAAACTGGCACATCTAAAGATTTTCGTGATGCTTGGGCATTTGGTTATACAAAAGATTATGTTGTTGGTATTTGGCTTGGTGATTTTGCGGGCAGTTCCATGCATAATATTACAGGCGGAAATTCTGCTGTGCCTATTGTTTATGATATATTTCTCATGCTCAATAAAAAACAAAAAGAAACGAAGTGGAATAAACCTAGCACTATAATTACAAAATCGATATGCTCTCTTAGTGGCAAATATCCTACTGCCAATTGTGATTCTATAATTGATGAAATGTTTAATCAAAATAATATACCAAATGGATATTGTCAATATCATAGCCTGTATAAAAGAATAAATAGTGATGGGCAAACAGAAGAAAAAATTTTTATATCATTGCCTTATGAATATAAAAATTGGCAGGCGGCTCAAGATATGAGTATGCCTAGTGGTGATTGGGTACCTTCAGATGTTTTTAGAAATAGTAGAATATATGAAATGAATATGGCGAGCTCATCTGATGTTACAATAGAAAGTCAAGTAATACAAAGCAATGATAATTATGAAAATATAATTGCTGATACTGTAGATAATAATGAAAAAAATTATCCATATATAACAAGCCCAAAAATGAATTCAATTTATCGTATGGATGGCTCTTTGCCTATTGAGTATCAGCGTATCTCACTTAGTGCTTCGATACCAAAAAATGCTATAGAATATATATGGTATTGTAATGGCGAGGAGTACATCAGAAAAAACAATAGTGATAATGATGATAGCGTACGTTGGCAATTAAAAAGTGGCGAGCATGTTTTTAAAGTTGCTGCTATTTTTGATGATAACTCATCTCTAGAAAGCGATACTATTTATATAAATGTTCGCTAGTATTACATACGTTTAAGTTGCACTATTTAATACTATATTAATTATAATAAAAAAGAAAAATGTTAGACATACCTAATAATATATAATATATAATACTTAAGCGTATACCGTACTTAGGTGGATTGTATTATATGGGATAGCAATATATAATAAACTCTATTAATTGTAATTAAAGTAGGTATTATGTTTTTCTACAATAAATTGCTTTCTATATATTATAAAAAGAAATTGTCTGCTATAAAATTGATAGTTTCTGATGTGGATGGCGTACTTACAGATGGTCGCATATATATTGATGATAATGGGGTGGAAACAAAATCTTTTAGTGTTTTAGATGGTATATCTATAAAAATAGCACAAAAGGCTGGGATTATATTTGCTGTATTGTCTGCAAGTGATTCTATGTCGATAAAGCATCGCTTTTCACGATTGGCAGTTTCTGATGTTGTATTTAATACAGAAAAAAAAGTTGATGGCATAAAAATGCTATTAGAAAAATATAATTTGGATGCTAGTTCTGTTGCATATATAGGAGATGATTATATAGATATTTCACCTATGAAATTTTGTTCTATATCATTTGCTCCGCACAATGCATCAAAGGAGGCAAAAAAAGTGTCTTCTATTGTACTTGACTCAAATGGTGGCCATGCTGCTGTGAGAGAAGCTATTACTATGATACTAAAGTCCAAGGGTGTATATAATAATGTTATCAAATATTATACAGAGTTTAAATAGAAATATTTTGACTTTATTATTGGCTGTTTTTTGTATAGCTATATTTGTTTTTGGTGTTTCATGCACTGATTTTTCTGATAAGAAAGAAGTTAAATCTGTAGGGGATGAAAAATTTCCTGATATGGAAATACATACATTTTTTAGAGAAATGTTTGTTGGTGATATAAAGAGCATGGATGTATTTGCTACTAATGCCAAGATGTATACTGCTAATAATGAAGTGGAGCTTTATAGTACATATGGCCTTCTTTATGAGAATGATATTGTAACATCAAGCATGAAAGCAGACAAAGCAATTATAGATGAAGATACTTTATATACTAAATTATATTCAAATGTTATTTTAATAACATCAAATAATACAAAACTTTATACAGATTATATAGAATGGGATAATAATAAAAGATATTTCACAACCAAAGAGCCTGTGCGTATAGTGCAACCCGATGGTAGTTGGCTTACTGGTGTTGGAATGGAAGGGGATATGAACCTCGAAAATATTACAGTTTATAATGAAGAAGATGAGGGTTATTCCGATAGCGTTCCTGCTACAGAATAGTTAAGTATATGTCAAAACAAGGGGTAGTTGTTTTATGTATTGTAGATTGAAATATATTTTTATTTTTATTTTTATTTTTTCAGTTTTATTATGTGCTCAAAGTGGTGGCAAAAGTAGAAGGCGGGCTGATAAATTTATATTTAATAATAAATCTCGTACTGTTACATATATTGGCAATACCAAAATGGAAGATGATGACAGTTTTATAAAAAGTGATAAAATGGTGTTTTATATTGATTCTGAAATTGGAGATTTTAGAGGGCGAGTTAGTATGCTCGATAAAAAAAATGATGTAACAATATATTCTAGTATTATAAACTATGATGGTATCAAAAAATTTGCCGATGCCAAAATAAAACCAAAACTTGTATCTGTTTCTAATAATCTTACTATAAGAAGTGTGGTTATGGAAAGAGATTTTAACACCCCTTTTGCCATAGCTAAAGATGATGTACATCTTGTTCATATAAATGAGGACGATACAAAAACAGATGGCTATGCTGATTTATTAGAGTATAATTTAGATAGTAAGATAGCCTATCTGATAGGTAATCCAAAAATAATACAAGAAGATGATATATTAGAGGGTGAGATTATAGAATATAATACAGATACGGGTGTAGTAAATGTTATGGGCAGAGGGACTGCCTATGTTATTCCAAGAAGTTCAGAGGATAATACAAATTCTACATCTCTTGAAAAACAGAAAAAGAAGAGTACTATCATTAATTACTTTAGTACTCTTCTTT
>CAMRBQ010000051.1 GCA_947040495.1 uncultured Spirochaetia bacterium | reverse complement strand
GGAGCATTAATTGTGGACGAATATTTTTTGTGCTAAAAAGCCTTGCCATTCCATACGGTATCATAAGTATCTCCTATGTATAAAGTATAAGTATCAGCTATGATATCAAAATAAAACTTACTAGCCACAGATTTAACAACTGTTTTAACAAGTTCACTATTTTTAAATCCTTTAAATGTATATTCTACATGTTTTGCTCCCCAATTTGCAATATATTTTCCATACATTTTATTAGCCAGTTCTACTTTTTCAATTCCTACTGATTGTTTATATTCTTCAGTAAAATTTTCAAAACCATATTTTTTTATTGTATGATAAATTAATTTTATTTCATCAGCTTCTTCTTTAGATAAACCTTCTTTATCGGTAAGAATATTCCCAAAAAGATCATCTAAAATTATAGGAGGATGTTTAAGATGAGGGTATACATCATAGGCTGGGTAGAATGTATCTATGATGTCTTTATTTCTATAAACTTCTATACTATCACAATTTGTGAAAACATAAATATCTTGAATACGGCTATCTGGATGTTCCCCAATATTAAAATTAGACGATACTTCTAAAAATATTTTATCACCTTGAGAAGCATAAACTGCTGCTGCAAGTTTTGGAATGCGAAACATATCCATCACCCCATGATAGCAAATTCTATCTCCACTACCAAAGTCTTCATGAGTATTATAATCAAAAGATATCCATCCAAAAACACCACTAATTCTATCATGTGTGTAAGTTTCATTTATAATTTTAGCATGGCGAATAGCATGTTCTAAGCGTTTTGTTTCTGAATCAAAACTTTTTGTAGGAAACATATGTCCCATAGACTCCGTTATCAGATAAGGAGCATTACTTTTTTGAGTAATATTTTTAGGGTCTTGAAGTATTATATTTTTACCATTATAAATAAAATCATTGTAAGTATATACATCTTCCAAAAATTGGCTGTGAGCAAAACAACGCACACCACCAGTTTGACGTATAGGATCTAATTCTCGAGCAATTTTATTTGACTTTGTATATAATTCTTTGTCATCAATGCTTTCATTAATACGCACGCCCCAGAGAATTATACAAGCATAATTACGATCTCTAATAATCATATCATGAATGTTTTTCAAATGTTGTTCACGCCATTCATTATTAGCACTAACATATTGCCAACCTGGTATTTCTTCAAAAACCATAATCCCTAGGGCATCACAAGCTTCAATAAAATGACGACTATGCGGGTAATGTGCCGTACGAACACAGTTTATAGCAAGCTCATGTTTAAATATTTCGGCATCTCTAACTTGAGCAGATTTAGGCATTGCATAGCCAGCAAAAGGAAATATTTGATGTCTATTTAATCCTATCAGTTTATAGCGTTTCCCATTGAGAAAAAATCCATCTTTTTTAAATATTGCTTCACGAAAACCAAAGAAAAAAGTTCGTATATCAGTAGTGTTAAGACTTCCTGTTAAAGTTACAACTACCTTATATCGTTTAGGACCATTAGGACTCCATAATTTTATATTTAATAAAACAATATTGATATGTGTTAAACTACTTTTTGCATTACTAGTATTAGACCCTAGCAAAATATTCTCATCCCAAATTTCCACATTTAAAATAGAGCCCGCATTACAGTGAGTTGTTATCTCAGCTTCTAATTTTTTTTCTTCATCTAGTGGATTATTGCAATATAAAAAAGTATCAACAATATGTTCTTTATCTATTACTTCTAAAAATACTTCTCTATATATTCCACCATAAACTAAATAGTCAATAACATTACCAAAAGGGGGTTGTCTCAGAGATTCTCTACTATCAACTATAACAGTAATTGTATTATTTTTTCCATACTCAATATACTCTGTACAATCTGCCACAAAAGGAGTATACCCACAATGATGTTCTGTCACAAGATTTCCATTGCAATAAACTGATGCTTTATGAGCAATACCTTCAAAATATAGACGTACAATTTTCTTATTCCATGTTTTTTTAATTTCTATGATTTTTTGATATACACAAATCCCTTGGCTGATTCTTTCATTAAAATTATTGTATGGAACAATGGTATTTGTATGAGGTATATCTACTTGTTTTTCAAAATTACCTTTACCAGAAAAATGGTTTTGACTAAAGTTTGAACTGAAATTCCATTGGAAATTTATAGGGTATCTTTCCATCTAATATTTATCCTTTTATTTAGACCTTATTAAAACAAAATCGTCAATATGTCCCCAAGTTTCACCGCTTGTAACAACTGATATTCCAATTTTCAATTTTCCTTTTGTTATCTTAATGTTTGGAATTTCAACATATACCCAATTTTTCCATCCTAGAAGCGTCGCATATGATTTGATCACTTTTCCATTATCAGCAAAAAGACTTAATTCTTCTATATTATCCATAACCCCCATTATGTATACACCTAATGTGTAGGTTCCACTTTCTAATTCAGAAATATTTTGTGATAGTTCAAATGTTAGAGGTTTTTTAGAGTAATAATTAAGATGACTTTTACCAGAATAATAGTCTCCCTTACTTTGAACATGCACACGTTTTGGAGTAGATTCTTTTAGTATCCAAGGCTTAGATGGCTCTTGATCTTTTGATATTTCTTCTCTTCCATCTTCAAAACCAGAATTTATTATATAATTACGTTCAGAAATCACTTCAGAAGATACTTTATAGTTTTTATTTTGATAGGATATTATGCCATCAATAGTATATTTTCCCTCAATATTTAATACTTCAGTATTTAGCCAATTCACTTTTAACTTTCTATAAGCATCAGAGTCCATTAAAACAGAAATTTCTTCTGGAATTTCCTCTTTCGTATGTATATTAATTTTAAATGATAAATCTTTTGGAATCTCTTTTATTTTTTGAATTATTCTATTTTCTTTGTTCATTGTTTTAAAAATATTTAGCGAAGAAAGAGCTTTGCCTTTATAATCAAATAAGGCCTGATTTGCCCATGAGGCTTTAGTACCTTTACCTCCCCAACCTACATTTTTTACAGGTATCCAAGCTGGCTCCCAATATACAACACCAATGCCTAGCCCATTAGGTAATCCCGCTACCATATTAATAGCGTCTTTTATAAGAGTCTTTTGTCCTTTTACGCTAGCCTTATAACCACTTGTAGATACCATAGCTTCATTAAAAATGTTAAGCGTGTTTGCTGTGCTTTTTGTAGTAAAGGCATAAGAGTATTCTGCTAAGAGTAATGGTTTTTGAAATCTTTCTGTAATATGAGTTATTGTTTGCCCAAAACGTTTCATTGTTCCATGAAAAAATGTATAGTATGAAATTCCAATAATATCATATTCTACATCATGCTTATCCATTTGACTAAAAAAATCATAGAATATATCTGCACTACCACCATCTGCAATGTGAAGAATAATTTTTGTTTTAGGAGAAATATCTTTTACAGCACTTATTCCTTCTTTCAATAAAATACTTAAATTTTTAAAACTTTCATCTTTTTTTTCATTCCATTCAAGTTTAGCATGGGGTATAAGAATGCCCGTATTAATTTCATTGCCTATTTGTACTGCGTATATAGGTATATTTTCATTTACAAAAGTTTGTAGGACATATTTAGTATATTGATGTAAGATTACTCTAATCTGCTCAAAGGTTTTATTTTTCCAAGTATAAGGAATTTCTTGTTGGCCTGGATGTGTCCAATTATCACTATAATGAAAATCAAGTATAAACTTCATTCCATATTTATGAGAGCGTCTTGCAATTTCTAACACCGTTTCAAGATCGTTCATCCCGCCACCATTAACACCAACAGGGCTTCTAGGATCTACCCATAAACGCGACCTAATAGTATTTATACCATTGTCAGAAAGTATCTTAAACAACTCTTCTTTTTTACCATCTATTGTATAGTATTTAGCCCCAGCATTTTCCAGGGCTATAATACTTGAAATATCTGCTCCCATAATAAAATCTTCTGGTATGATTACTCGACTGTTTTGTGCGAATACAGAATCTGAGCAAATTAGTAATAATAAAATGAAAAAAAATAAATATCTCATAAAAACCTACTGTACCTTTTTTATAGAAATGCCATCCATCCATGCCCAAGGTTTAGTCCCATCTTTTCCAATAAATACAAATTTAATGTTTACACTCTCTTTTGAGACAACATTAAACCTCACTTTATAATTTTTCCAAGAAGAAGAAACGGCTATATTTTTACTATTTTTGTCTACTGAAAAATATGCTTTCATAAAATCACCCCTTAGATAAAATGAAATTTCATATGTTCCTTTATCTAAGCCTGTCACATTTTTACTCATTGTCAAATCAAGTTTATGAATTTCTTCATCATCCCAAAGTTTCAATGCCTTTTTACCCTTATACGGTTCCTCCCCGCTAATCCAACGCTCTGTACCTGAGATAGTCCATCCCGCATCAGCCAAACTCCAGCCTTCAATTTCAAAGCCACCAGTTTTATTAAATTGCTCTAATGTTTCTGCATAAGAAAAAGAAGGAACAAATGCCACAATAAATACTGCAATTAATACTACCATTAGTTTTTTCATAACTTACCTCTACCTCAAATAAAAATTATTTGTTATAGTTTATTTTTCAACTATTTCTATACCGTCAATAAATCCCCACTCGCCAGCGGCATATGTTCCGTCTATAGATAGTGTGAATATATAATCTTTTGCCTCTAAAACAAAATCTACTATGCTAGAATTGACGTTATTAAAGTCACCATAACTACCTAAATTATTCGCACTGTTCCATCTCCAACCATCACTCTCTCCTTTCCAGTCTGGCGTAGGTATCACTTTTTTATCATTATCAAATGCCACTTTTATATCATCAGCAAAGTTTTCACCTTGATACTTAAAACGAACTGTATAAGTACCTGCTGTAGGGATAGTCACTTTTGTACTCATACTAAAACCATGCGTACTTTTTTGAATTGAATTATCATAATAATCTAATTTCATAACCTTAGTACCTGCTTCTGGTTGAGTACCATCATTCTTTGTATCAGCTAAACCAACCCATACTCCCTCTTCAAGCGGTTTTGTTACAATATTCCAACCTGAGCTACTTAATTCATAGGTAGCACTATCAAATGTTCCCGCTTTATTGAACTGCTCTAATGTATAAACTGCTTTTGGATTTGACTCTGAATCTGGATCTGGAGTTAAGGGTGTTTCTCCACAAGAAGCCATGAAAACTAAAACTAAAAACATAAATACTTTTCTCATACTCGCCTCCGTAATACAATATTATTGTATTGTTAATTATTTTTATAAATAGAAAGACTTTCTAAAGCCCTCCCTTGATAATCAAATAATGCTTGATTTGCCCATGAAGCCTTCGTACCAGATCCACCCCAACCAACGCCTTCTACAGGTATCCAAGCTGGCTCCCAATACCAAGCCCTATTCCTCTATTATCTTGAACATCTTTAATGGTTTCTAAAGTATCTCTAATCATCTGCTTTTGCCCTTCAACAGTTGCGGAATACTTTCCAGTAGTCTCCGAATTTTTATTAAATATATTAGAGGTATGTAAATGACTCTCTAATGTATAGGCATAAGAATATTCCATTATCATAATGTCTTTATTATTTAATTTAACAGCCTCATCTAATTCTGTTTTCAAATTATTTTTATCGCCATAGCCCTCAAAAAAAGGGTAGTAAGAAACACCCATAATATCATAATCCACATTATAGGTATCCATGTATTGAGGAAAAAACCATTTCATCTCAATAGGTTTTGCTATATGTAGAATAATACGTGAATTAGGACTGATTTCTCTAACAGCGGCGATACCTTCATTAATCAAAGAAATAAAATTTGACATATCTTTTTTCCAATCAACGAGTTTGCCCCATCTTTTGTCATTTTGATTGTCGTTGTGCCATAAAATACCAGCATTTATTTCATTGCCTATTTGAACATAGTCTATGCCAATGCCTTGATTTTTAAATGTTTCTAATACTGATTTCGTATAGTTGTATAACTCTGTTTTAACATCTTCTATAGAGTCTAGACTTTGCCATACTTGTGGTACATATTGCTTACTAGGGTCTGCCCATGTATCGCTGTAGTGAAAATTTAACAATACCTTCATGTTATATTGTTTTGCACGCTTTGCTATTTTTATTGCAGTATCAATATCATTCATTCCCCCACCATTAATGCCGATAGAGCTTCGTGGATTATGCCATAGTCTAATACGAATTGCATTAATATTATTATTAGAAAGTATTTTAAAAATATCTTCTTTTATTCCATTACTATTTTCAAAATATGCCCCAGATTTTTCCAAGGCAATAACACTAGAAATATCAACTCCCTGAATAAAATAGCTAGTATTATTTGGTACTTCAGGAAATGTTGGTGATACAAAACATGAAGAACAAACTATTAAGAGTAGTAATATTATCTTTTTTAAATTAAACATAATTTTCTCTAACATTTTTTTTAATGACATGTTTACTATCCTGAAGACACTAAGTACGCGATACATTTACTATCTTGAAGAGACTGAACACACACTTCCAGTAATATTAAAGATAATAATAAACACATAATCCTCTTACTATCCTGAAGATACTAAAAGCACAACTGAAAAAACCTTTATACGAAGTATAATACAAAATATATGAATAGTCAAGGCTATTTTTTATATTTATGTCTAGGAGCATGACAAATTGGACTGTTTGTAATATAAAAAAAAGTGGGTATTCCTGTATAATTAAGTTACTGAAAAAATAACTATTAAGGAGTACCCAAATGAAGTATAATACATATGAGAAAAACTCAAAATACTAAACGTTTTTACATTCTGCTTTGAAATATAATATTATAGCTAATAACTTAAAATTACTTGGTTTACCCATTCCAATATCTCTCACTCCATGACAATTTTTTTATATTTAATTTTGTATTACAGCGTACTAGAATTTTTCAAAAACTCCTCAATCCACAAAAAAGCAGAGCCTGCCATGACCTGCTCTGTAGTCAATCTTGTCTTATTAATATAACAATTCTCAAATAGATACGGTAAAGAAGATTTTTTAATTTCTTCAATTAACGGAGTTAGTTCATTTTCTTGAATAAATGACCCTTCAAAAATTATTTTATCAGGGGAAAATAAATTAATTATATTTCCTATTGCGATACCAAGCATTTGTTTGGCTTCTTTATAGACAAGAAGTGTTTTTGAATCTCCATTTTTCAATGATGTATAAAATTGTTCTATAGATGAACTGTTGTTTTTTTCACATAAGTATTTATTACCAACATATTCTACTAGAGAATTTCTAGAACCATGGGAAACTTTACTCTTAGCAGTAACAGTCATATGCCCTAATTGTATAGGTATCACTACACTTTCATTATAAAAATTATCTGATATAATATTGATGGCTTCCACATCTTCATCAACTAATATAAAAATAAAACTCTTACTATGCCCACTACCTAACCACTTTTCAGATAAGCTCATTGTATAACAGCTATTTTCTAATTTAATTTTTATGCCTAAACGTACTTCCAATACAGCAGCTAAGGAGGTTAAGGATGCCTCTTCTGTAGAGTCAGATTTATCTTGTTTTATTGATCTATTAAAAGAAATAGATGCATATTTTAATCCCGCAAATAAAGTTTGCCAGTATAAAAAATGAGAAAATAAACATTCTTCTTTATTTTTTTTGAAAAATTTTATATCTTCTTCTTTTGGGATGTCTAAGCAATTACCTAATGAATCAACTACAAATGATGATATCATAGTAGAAGAAATATTTATGCATAAAAAAAAATTTAAATCTTTATTAATACACCATAAGCCTTGATGATTTCCTGTACAATGAACAAACTCTGAACTTAAAGTGATAAAATCTTCTTTTTGGAGTTTTCTAACGATTTTAGATATAGCAGAAATAGTTAATTTCATTTTTTGTGTTAGCTCTTTTATACTTAATTTTTCATAACGGTATAAAAGCTTCATAACCATAATACGGTTATAACTAGCCATTAAAATTTTATTCATTCCAGCCATATAATTCACAAAATATAAAAATTAAACAAAGTATCAATACAGTATTCAATAGTAAAATCTAAAATAAATCAAGAACATATTTAAATAACTATCATAAAATAAACTATTTTTTAATTCTCAAGAAGAAATCTTGCATATTTGAAAAATTTACACTATACTTAAAGTGTTGGGCGTTGTTTTATTTTCCTAACCCTTTAGTATCCTCAGGATAGTGAAGAGTTGTTATAACATATGAGATTTAATGTATATACATTTTATAGATTACTTATTAAAAAAATTATTGGAGGTTGAAATGCATAGATTATTTTATTTACTTATTGCAGTTGTAATGCTTACAAGTAGTGTTCTTTTGGCCCAAGAGCCTCAGGAAAGTAAGGTAGATCGCTATATTGCTCTTTACTTAGATGCAGACAGTGGAAATATAATACCCGGAGGTTTTGATGGTAACGGTATCTTTGCAGGCAATGAGTTCGAGTTTGGTACTTCGTATCGCCAAAATTTTTCAAAGGCTCAGTGGTTATTTTTTGATTTTACAATACTATCTATTTTCAAACAAGTTGGTTGGTATGAAGATGAAAAGTATATCGGATTAAACGGGGGACAGCCATATTACGGATTTATGGGAGGTGCTTATAACATTGCCCCTAGAGCAAGAGTTGCCTTAACTGCTCATGGATCAGGTTTTGGTGCTAATGGTCTTGATATGTATTTAAGTATAGATACAAGAACTCTTGTGGTATTTGCTCTTGGTTATACATTTTATTTTGGTGGCTCAGGTGATCTTAGGATTGGAAGTAGTGTAGAGTTCTTTGCAAATCCTATAGCTTTTGCTCCACAAGGTTATACCTCAGGTAGCAGTGCCCCACCTGCAAAAAAGATGCACATACTTGATGTATTTGTTCTATCTTTAGGCTATAACATTAATTTTGCTGAAAGATGGAATTATTCAACTCTCATTGAGGCTCGCTTTGGTGGACTTTGGAATATTGGATTAAGTAGCATAACTTATAATAATTCTGCTGATGCTGTTGGTACTTTTGATCAAATTAGTGCATGGGAACAAAACTTCCTTAGCGGTCTAGATTTACGCTGGGATAATATTATAGGTGTTACTATAGACGGTCTTTATCTATGGACTAATTTGCGTTTGGGTGTTGCTAATTTAGTAGGCGAAGGTGAATTTGATACAATGGTATACGATAATATTACTAAACAACTTGTTGCTAGAAAAGGTAGTTTCAGCGAAAAAGTAGATTATTCTTTAGCTTTACGTGCTGGTATAAGATATAATTTTGATATTTCAAAACCATAATTTTATTAATTATTTGATAGGGTATCGATAGCTTTATGATGTGTAACTTAAGATACTTCGTACATTTAGGTACTGCATAGGCTTAAGTTGCACATCGCATAATTATCTAACATACAACTATATTTCAGTTTTAGATAGTTCTATAATGTTCTACTGAAGATACTTTGTACATAGTAAATATATTTTTTATATACAATGAAAAATAAAGAAAGTATAACTACTATTAATTAAAATAAATAGCCATACTTCTTTTAATTTAATAATTAAAACTATTTTTCGCCCTTAACTAAATTCATAAGCAAATTATTAATTGCCTCAATACGTTTAGATTGATCTTTCGATGGTATATCAGATGCTAGTTTTCTTGATCTAACCCAAATTTTTCCATCTTTATCTTCATAAACAGCTATTTTAAGCGGTAATTCATAGCTCCAATCCATATTATCATTCATAAGTATTGTTCCAGCCGAAGGATTGCCAAAAATGATAACTATAGCAGGCTTCATCTTGAGCCCAACTTCTTTAGCTGCTTTCATATGATTTATTTTTGCAAACACTTTTAGCCCCTTGGCATCAATATCAGCCTCTATTCTTTTCAAAGTATTATTAAAAGATGCAGACGACTCATTTTTAGTTATATCTTGTGCGAATAAATTAAAAGTCAATAAACACAGCAGTAGCGGCACAGTAATTTTTTTCATATAATCTCCATTTAAATCTAAAATAATATCTAAATAAAATTAATTGCCTAAAAGTTTAATAAATTAGAATTTATTATCCATAATTAAGATTACTAGATATACTAATTTGTATTAATTTAAGGATACTGTAAGAGATAGATTATGTCAAATAAATTCAAATTAAAATAATATTTATATCTACAACTTTATCCTAACATAGTAGTCTTATTTACGGATATGACCATTGCCTACTACAACATATTTTATAGAAGTAAGGTCGTCTAGCCCCATAGGTCCTCGAGAATGTAGCTTTTGATTACTTATCCCAATTTCAGCACCAAGCCCAAATTCGCCACCATCAGAAAGCCTTGTCGAAGCATTAACCATCACAACAGCACTATCTATTTCTTTTTTAAATTTTTGTGCAATAGAAAAACTATCCGTTACAATACTATCAGTATGATGAGAGCCATATTTATTTATATGTGTAGCTGCCATATCAAAGTCGTCGACAATTTTCATAGCCACTATTTTTGATAGAAACTCATGCCCATAATCGTTTTCATTTGCCCCTATAATTTTTTCATTTTTAGCAAGCTTACTATATAACTTATTACAAACTCTAAGCTCTATATCATTATCTACCAATGCCTCACATACTTCTTTGATATACTTAAAATCTTTATGAAAAAGTATACATTCTGTGGCATTACAAACGCTAGTTCTATGTGCCTTAGAATTGACAGCAATATCTACAGCCATATTTAGAGAGGCATCGCTTTCAATATAAAGATGACATACTCCCCTATCATGACAAACAACAGGTATGCTACTATTTTCAAGGACATAGTTTATAAGAGCCTCGCCACCCCTTGGTATTACCATGTCTATACTTTTATTTTCTTTCAATAGATAAGCCATCAGTTGCCTATCAGGATTATCTATAACAGTGCATATATTTTTATCAAGATTTTTAGAGGCAAGGGCATGTTCTATACATTTAGCAAATGCTATATTTGTATTAATGCACTCTTTACCGCCACGAAGTATCACAGCATTTGAGCTTTTAAAGCATAAACAAAAAGCGTCAATAGTTACATTTGGTCTAGCCTCATATATCATCATAATAACACCGATAGGACAACGCATTCTACCAATAATGAGACCATCTTCACGCTCAACCATCGATACATATGAACCAACACTATCATTTAATGTAATGACTTTTTCTACAGCATTGATAATATCCTCAATCTTTTTATCATCGAGTATAAGCCTGTCTATGATTGTATCAATTCTATCTTTATCATTCTCATCTTTAATATTTTTATTTATATTATCTATATCTATTTTATTTGCTTGTAAAATATTATTTTTATTTTCTCTTATATAATACATAAGCAAAATCAGCACATCATTTTTTTCTTTTGTATTTAATTTTGCTATTTTGTAAGACGCTTCTTTTGAAAGTACCGCTATATCTTGTGAGAATTTTTCTAGATTCATAAATACTATTATACAAAAAATAATATAATTGTCAAAGTAGTGCGTATCTACTCTGTTGTGATATACAAAATTTGTACCATACTCCACGCAAATAATATAAAATATTAAAAAGAAAGCGATGCAAAAATTAGCAAAAAATGAATTAGAAAAATAAAATAGATTTCTTATTAAAACTAGTGCTTTCTTTGCAATACAAATTTAAAAATCACCTAATCTTAAATGCTTTGTAATATTGATTACTTGACATAAGCATCATTGATTCAAAACGTTTTTCATTATGTTCAGATACCACCATGATATATTTTAAATTAGAGTAGGGATCCATCTTCCATTTATCTATTCCTATATACCCTTTAACTACCTGTTCAGCAAGGTTATCTCCCTCAAATGAAAAATATTCATTATTAGAATCTTCAATAATGGCTTCAAGCGGTTGCCTCATCGCTCTCCAATCACTGTATCCTTCTTGTATATAAAAGATACGCATATAAGCAAATAAAGCTATAACATTGAAAAAACAATATATTATAATAAACCTTAACACTTTAGTATTTTTAGATTTTAAATACTCTATTAAATAAATAAGTGGTATATATGTAAGTGTGTATACATTATAAAAATATCTCCCACGAGCGGAACCTAGGTTAAAAAACATATAAGCTACCATCGTAACTACAATATATAATAAATAGAAAAATAAAAGTTCTCTTATCATATTGGTATTTTCTTCATTGTTTGTATAAAGACACTTTTTAAAAAAATGTTTGAATGCAATAAATAAAGCAGAAAATGCTAGAACAATTGAAAGTATATAAAATATAAAACTAAATTTTAATACATGTTCATTAAAAAACCATCTTGAAAATATAGCGATAATACTGTTTCCATAATTGCTATTAATCTCTGTTGTTGGAAAAAATAGTATTGAATATAATTGTGGTGGTTGAAATACAATATTAGCACCATCTTTTGCATCAAGCATATAAGATGTATTTAAAAAACCACTTTGTATTTCTGACATTAAGTATGGAAGATATGTAAGAAAAGATATAAATATGCCAATAAGAAGTGGTTTAATATTATATTTTGTTGTTTTATTCCATCTTATAATTAAGTAGACTATCAAAGTTATTATAGCACTAAAAAAAGTAGCAAAATGAGAATGCCACATCAATGCCAATATTGGAAATAGTAATAATGCTGGAATAAAAGGCTTCTTCTGTGTTATATACTCCGCTAAAAGTGGTAAATACAAAAATGAAAGCATGAATGTCGGATGCGGATTGTAAAATTGATTATTCATTAGTAATAGATAAGGACTTATTAAAAGTATAGCAGCTATTATAGAAAATGTTATAAGACCGAATCTTTTATATATCCAATAAATATGCTCCCATAGTTGGTAGTGTTTTTGTCTCATAATAATTTTTCATAGTATAATAATGGACAAGATGGTCCATTTTTAAACCAGCTTGATCAAAAGCATATATACGTATTAATACTAAAAATATTATAGTAAATATAAATAACAACTTAGATAAAAACAATAAATTATTTTTCATAAAATCTCCACTATTAATAATAAAATATTATAACATAAATATTTTATTAACATCTATAATTGTTGTTATTGTTATAATATACTAAATTTGTACAAAAATATCTTTTTATTATTTAAGACTTTGTCAATATTTAACAATTGCTGTTTCTCCATTATTATCTTTACTGTTTTGCCAAATAAGATTGTTCACTAATGTCTATTTCTTTCCAATCTGCGCAATAGTGGATAGGCTATACTAATTAGGACAAAAAATATTCGTCCACAACTAGCCACTTCCTCTAACATTCCCTTGTATACTGTAACGGAGCAA
>CAMRBQ010000050.1 GCA_947040495.1 uncultured Spirochaetia bacterium | reverse complement strand
GCAACTATTTGCTTCTTAAACTCATCCGTGTAATTCTTTACTTTTCTTCCCATAATCTTTTCTCCTAATATTTTATTATATACTTCTTATTAAATTATGGTCGAATATTTTTTGTCCTAGTTAGTATAGCCTATCCACATAAGCAAAGTAGCAGTAAATGTAATGAGGATAATATTGAAAATATTGTGGATAGAAAATTTAATGGCAGGAAAAATTTGGAAGTGCTTGTAAGCGACCTCACTTATGTTCGAGTTGGTAATGCTTGGAATTATATTTGCATCATCATCAATTTATATATTCATTCTCTGTATGCCAGGACTATAATTTAATAAAAAAAATTAAGAAATACTTAACCAAACATAACCGAACTTGATTTTATTGGAGCGAAAAGTTCTCTTATAATTTTTTCTCCAAATTCTTTTTCTAATGTTATCCACTGTTCAGATAATAGTAATGAAAAAGCTAATGTATCATCACCATCTGAATACATAAACCAACGAATTTGATACTTTGGATTAATATAACTTTCAACTGCTTTTAATGTTGTATCTCTATCCGTTTTTTCTTCGCTATATGGAATTACAGTCCTTTCTTTACCTTTAAGTAAATATATATCTATGCCTCTTTCTGCATCAATATTTACTAATTCAAATTTTATTTGGTCTTCTTGATCTAAGTGATTATTAAAATACTCAATAATAGCATCTTCTTCTTCACCCCAATCAATCCACACTAATGCTTTATTCCCCCAAAATTTATCTTTTTCAGCTACTGGGTCTTTTAAAAAAGATTCAATACTTTGATATAATTCGCTCATACAATAATCTCCAATTTTTAGTATACTAATATTTTTTATTTAACTTATTAATTTTTATGACCATGAACTTTTGGTATTAAATTTTGCTCCTCTAATATGTCAAAAGTACTGATGCCATCAATACTTTCTATACCCCATGGATTTTTGGTATTAACTCTCATCAATTTTCGCCCTATATTATCTTCCCATTTTTTGACAAGTTCACATTCTATAACTCCTTGTTGAGGAAAAACACTTTCCAAAGTAATTGGGTGTAGATATTCAACAACAGGGCTTTTTTCAATAAACAAATGCATATTATTAAAAGCATCGTATAAAACACATTCAATCCAAATTGGAAAAGATGCATCTTTTATCCCAATAATAGATATTTTAATATTATACATATTTATTTTTACCGCCCTAATATAAATTGCAAGCAAACAATTAAATTTAATATGTATATTTTAACCTACAAAATTAATAATCAATATCAGCATAATTGCAACTTGCTTCCTTAAAATATTTTTTATCTCGCCATGGAGTTTCATCACTAAATGAGCCAACATAAAGCACTTGATTATTTCTAATAGACCATTCCATACCATGCTCTTCTTCCCAGTCGCAATTGAGCTCTATATGAAAAGCAATCTCATCACTTTTAGGTACTTCTATTATTAATGTATTTGGGTCAATATGTTTTAATATCTCTCTACCCTGTATATTTTCAGCTATAGAAACTTCCATTTCGTCAAAATACTCCCTCATATTTTCACAATACCTGATAGAAAACTCACATAATTTTTCAATTATTACATCACTCAGTTCTACTAGATATTGCGCACATTTTTCGGCATACTCTATCGAAACATTCTCTCTAATTGCTACCGATATTTCTGTATCAAGAAGTGAAAAATGCATAAGCCCTTTCAACTCATTTTCATCAAATTCATTTTTTTCAATATTAGTTATCAACATAGAATTTTTTCCTTATCAATTAAATTTAAATATATAATACTCTATCTATCTTGCCAAGCAATACAGCTATCAATATCTGGATTAAGTTTAACCCAATTCAAAAAGCCCTCTGCTTTTTCATTTTTGTTATCATGCATACCTATAAAACCATAGCCCGTATCATCACCATGTGGATACATAATTAAGCTATATTTTTCTAAAACAAAAAAACAATGCCCCCCTTGATTATAGAATATATCATCATTCATTCCTAATATACTAAAATCAATAATATCCTCTTTTGTTGGATTATCTAACAATCTAAATGCTAAATCTTCTCTTCTAATTTCTTCATCAGTATGTGGGGTAGCAATTTTAATCAAGCCCTTATTTATCCAACGGTTTTCTATATCAAAACATCTTGTCCCATACCCAACATATTTTTTTTCCATTTATACTTATATCTATTCACCCTCTTTTTTTCAATATAAAAACTACATAATATTTTGAGGTCTTCAATGTCATCTTTAAAACATTGAAGAAACATATCTATGGTATTGTTCATAATATCTGTTGAGAATGATTTATTGCGTTCACAAAAACCTATCCAATTATCACTACTGCCATAGCCTGCGTCAAAACCTATGGTGAGTATAATATCTCTAAAATATTTTGTTTTTTTATCAAGCATTGTAATTCCTACTTTAACGATAGAGATAGTATATTGTTTAAAATCTTATCTTGTATAAGTAGGTGAGATTATTTCTATAACATTTTGATTAAGCAATATCCACTTCACCGCATACTCTGATAATCGTTCAGGCTCATCATAGCCATGCCCTTTATAAATTATCTTTATAATTTTATTAATATTTTTCATATCTTCTTTTTGTAATGAGTTTCCAAGTTTAAAATATTTTGGCAAAATATGAAGCATCTTTTTATATTCTTTATCCCGATTTATACCACCATTATCCATGATTTCACGAGCAACCTTGCCTACTATTGCCTTGTTCAAGCAATTTTCTAAAATCACTTGGGAGGCTAATTCTTTTTTTCATACAAAACTCCTTTTAAATTAAACAGAAGCCCTATTATATCACGAACTTCCATCAAGGCAAACCCTAAGAGATTTTCACCTTTCCAAGCTAATGGGTTTTTTATATTTTCACTATCAGCACTGAGCCCAATCCCCCAGACTTTATCATAAGGACTTGCTTCAACCAAGATTTTGTTTTTAGATGATAAAATGAATTCTTTTAAATTTTCATTTTGCGAAAATTTAGCAATATTGCCTTCCAAAACAATTCTATATTTATTTTCATTCCAAATATTTTCATTAAAACTCGCAATTTGTCTACCTAATATTTTAAACTGCTTAGGATGATTGGCTTTCAAAATTTCATTGTAAATTTTTTCATCATTAAACAATAAAGATTTTTTTGCCATCATATATTGTTCTGTTGTATAGTAGCAAACATCATCTACAAAAAATTTACATGGGTACCATTGACTAAGACAATCTTCTGCAATACTACCTCCACTTTTGCTATGCCCCCAAAAGAATATATAATTTAATTTTTTTTCTTATTATATCTAGCAATAATATCTGATTTTGAATATTTAATAAACTATTCCTTACAATATAATACAATTTTTTGTTATTGAACATTATCTTTATATTATAAATTATTAATAGATAATACCTACAATCCTATCTAAAATCAATCACAATTTGCAAAATTCATCTCTTAGACATATCGAGTTTTACTTTTCTATATACATTCAGATTGAAATTATTAAGACGAAACCATAATGCTAGAACATCTCAAGCACTTTACAAAATAATTTATAGATTTATATTATAGACAGCATATATAAGGAATAAAATTTGATTAATATTATAACAGATAAAATAAAAGAAAAATTGAAATCTATACCTGATAGCCCCGGTGTCTATTTTATGAAAGATAAAAAAGATATTGTTATATATATAGGCAAAGCAAAATCGTTGAAAAAGCGTGTTAGTTCATATTTTAATAAAGGCTCAAAAGATTTCAAAACAGAAATCATGGTAAGCCATATATGTGATATAGATTATATAGCAACAGAGAATGAGGTTGAAGCCATTATATTAGAGGCTGACCTCATACAAAAAAGACAACCACATTATAATATTACATTAAAAGACCAAAAGTCATTCCCATTCATAGCAATTACAAATGAAATGTACCCCCGTGTTTTGAAAGTGCGTAATCTTGTCAAAAAAAATAAAGTTGATAAAAGGTTTCAAAATTATTATGGTCCATTCATAGATGTTGGTAAAGGCAACACTATTTTACGTTTTATAGAATATACTATCCCTCTACGTGTATGTAAGCTTGTATTCCCACTCAAAAAAAACAAACGCCCTTGTTTAAATTATCATATTGGTAAATGCAAAGCCCCTTGTTTGGGAAAAATTAGCGAAGCAGAATATGAAAAACTAATAGACAAAACGAGAATGTTACTTGAAGGTAATGTCGATGAGCTAGTCATCTCACTTACAGCAAAAATGAAAGAGTATGCCTCAAAACTTGAATTTGAAAAAGCAAAACAAATAAGAGAAGAAATAGAGGCTCTAAATTTTATAAATGTAAAGCAAAGTGTGTCTGTTATTGAAGAAGGCAATAAAGATATTATTGGAGTATATGGTGAATCAGGCAACTATTCTATAGTGATACTACTTTCACGCAACGGTCGATTAGTCGATAGGCAATCATTTTATATAGAGGCTGTAGGTGAGCTCTCTGATATATTAAGGTCATTTATAATGCAATATTATGATTTAGAAAATGATATTGCAAGTGATATAATAGTTGGTCATAATATTGAAGACATTGATAATATTAACAAATGGTTTCAAAACAAAAGAAGCGATATATTATTATCTATCAAAGATGAAAATGATTCTGGCTTTGGACTTTTACGTATAGCCAATGAAAATGCAAGGCTTTCATATGAAGAGCATAATGTCTCCAAAAAAATACCCGAGGGTATAATTAGACTACAAGAATTATTTAAATTTGATAATCCACCAAAAATTATAGAATCGTTTGATATAGCACATCTTCAAGGTAAATATACAATGGCAGGGATGGTTCGCTTTACAAATGGCATGCCCGACAATAAAAATTATAGGCTTTTTAATATTAAAACTGTAGATAATATTGATGATGTCGCTTCTATAAAAGAGGCGGTTGGTAGAAGATATAAACGCCTACTTGAGGAAAAAAAACAGATGCCAAATTTAATATTAATAGATGGGGGTCGTGGGCAACTAAATGGAGCTCTCGAGGCTCTTAAAGAATTAGAGATAAAAGGGCAAAAAATAGTGGCTCTTGCTAAAAAATTTGAAGAGATTTATCTGCCAAATATGCAAAGACCACTTCAATTAGCAGACAATGATGCTGGTAGATTATTTTTGCAAAAAGTACGAGATGAAACACATCGATTTGTAAATACAAGCCATGGTAATAAAAGAAATAGAGAAATGTTTAAAAGTGAACTTGAAGGCATCGGAGGTATTGGCAAAAAAACTATTGAAAGGCTTTACTCTGTATTTATTGGTATAGATGATATAAAAAAAGCGAGTAAACAAGAATTAAGTTCAATAGCAGGTATTAGTGAAAAAGTCTCTCTATCTATATATAATTATTTTAATGAAAACAAATAAAATTATCCCATTAAATTTAAATAGTATTTCACTAAAATAATCATATATAAAGTGTATAAATTTAAAAATCAGTTGTTTAACTAATATATAAAAATACTTCATGGAGATGTTTTTATAATGAGTAAAACAATAAGCATTATATTACTTATAGCTATATCTAGTTTTATGTTAGAAGCAAGGGTATATGAAACAGCAATCATAAACCTTATTCTTATTTCTGTTTATGATGGTGATACTTTTAAGATTTCAATACCAAATTATCCGCCAATAGTAGGCTCAAATATTTCTGTTAGGATAAAGGGTATAAACACACCAGAAATAAAGGGCGGAACAAAAGAGAGCAAAGAGAATGCCATAAAGTCACGGGATTTTTTGGAGAAAATTCTCAAAAGTGGTAATATAAGCCTTCATAATATTAGTAGAGATAAATATTTTCGTCTACTATCTGAAGTTCGAGTTGATAACATAGATGTCACTACACTTATGATAAAAAATGGATATGCCACTAATTACTATCTAAAATAAAAACTTGCGGCTATAAATATAAAAAGAGCTCGCATCCCAATTTATATGGACATACGAGCTCTCTTATATATTTGTATTTTAATATTAATTAAATAGTACCATCCCAAGTATTAACTTTAGTTTGACGCCCTTCTTCTTCTGTAAACCAATGAGTAGTTACACATTTACTTTCAGTAAAGAATCGCATTCCGTCTTTACCAAGTGCATGCAAGTCCCCAAAGAATGAGTTTTTATGCCCAGAGAACGGGAATATACCAATAGGCACTGGAATTCCAACATTTATACCAACCATACCGCCATCAGTATGCTTTGCAAATTCTCTTGAATAATAACCACTAGCTGTATATATAACAGAACCATTAGCAAATTCATTATCATTCATAACCTTGAGACCTTCTTCAAAGTTTTTGACCCTCTTGATACAAACAACAGGTCCAAATATTTCTTTTTCACCAATATCAGAACCAGATTTTACATTATCAAATACAGTGGCCCCAAGGTAAAAACCATCACCTTTAGCCATTTCATGCTCTCGTCCGTCAAGCAATAAAGTAGCACCCTCTTTGACGCCAGCTTCAATACATTTAATAATACTATCTTTATGTTCTTTTGTCACAACAGGACCAAGTTGTGTCGTAGGGTCGGTAGAAGGACCAACTTTGAGAGCCTTAGAAGCTTCTACAAGCATCTTAGCAAATTCATCAGCTATAGATTCTTCGACAACAACAACAGGCAAAGCCATACATCTTTCTCCCGCACAACCAAAACATGAGTTTATAATCCCAGCAATTGTTCTCTTTAGTGGTGCATCAGATAATACAAGCGCATGATTTTTCGCCTCACAAAGGGCCTGTACCCTTTTTCCATGAGCAGCACCTGCAGAGAAAATATGTTTACCAACACCTGTAGAGCCAACAAATGAAATACCCTTTACATCAGGATGATTCAAAAATATTTCTGCTTCAACACGGCTACATGTAACGACATTAAGCACGCCTTTTGGAAGACCTGCCTCATCATATATCTTAGTCATAGCCATAGCAGTCATAGGGCTCATACTAGCAAGTTTTAATACCATAGTATTACCAGTAGCAAGACACATAGGTGTCATCCAACCCATAGGAATCATGGCAGGAAAATTGAACGGCACTATACCCGCAAATACACCAAGCGGCTCTCTATAAAGTACAGTATCATAACCAGAGGAAGTGTCCATCAAAGATTCACCTTGCATAAGTATTGGTGCACTACAAGCAATTTCTGTACCTTCAATAGCTTTAAGAACATCGCCACGGGATTCCTCAAGTGTTTTCCCATGTTCTGTAGCACAAATACGAGTTAATTCATCAAGATTTTTAATAAGCAGCTCTCGAACTTTATAGAGGACTTGAACACGTTTCATTACAGGTGTGTTCTTCCAAGAAGGATAGGCTTGCTTAGCAGATGCAATAGCTTCATTTACTTCATCAGAAGTACAACAAGGCGTTTGTGCCTGAACTTCACCTGTGTTCGGATTATAAATATCCATCCATTTTTGTGTTTTAGAATCTTTCCAAATCCCATCTGAAAAATATTGTAATTTTTTCATAATAAGATACTCCTTATTAATTTAATAATATAAAAAAATCATAACAAACCATTTTAATTTGTTATAATCAGTATTAATATTCACTTGTATAGAATTATATACTAGCATGTTTTAATTACAATACTTATCAAGTATTTTTATATTAATTATAATAAAAATCTTATTGCTAATGACAAATTAAAAAATCAAGAAATATATTTGACAATTGTTTAATTTTAATTATACTAGACATTAAAGTAGTATATAATTCTATACTACTTTAATGTCTACATAATGTTGGAGATTCTAAGTCATGGATAAATTACAACAAATAGTCAAAGAAACCCCTACAGGTTATTGGAATGATTCTTGTCATATTGATGAGTTAGATTATGCTATAGAACGTGGGGCAACAGGTGCTACAACAAACCCTGTCATTGCAACTAGTGTATTAGGACAAGATTTAAAAAGATATGAACAATTTATAAAGGATAGTGTCTCTAGCAATAAGAGTGCTACTGAAGATGATATTGCTTGGCTTACAATTGAATATATGGCAATACTTGGTGCCAAAAAACTTGAGCCTATTTTTGATACAAAGAAAGGAACAGGACGTTTGTCTATACAGACTAATACAAAATATTTTAGAAACACAGAAAAACTTATAGAGCAAGCTATCTATTTTAATAGCCTTGCTAAGAATATGCAAATAAAGATGCCTACTACAAAGGCTGCTATACCCGCATTTGAAGAAGTCACATATCAAGGAATATCTGTTAATGCTACTGTATCATTCTCTGTTTCCCAATATATAGCAGTAGCTGAGGCTATTGAGAGAGGGCTTGCTCGCCGTAAAAAAGAAGGTAAGTCTAATGATGAAATAAATCCAATCGTAACTATAATGCAAGGAAGAATAGATGATTGGCTAAAAATATCTATCCCTCGTAATAATACAATAATAGACCCACAGGCTCATGAAATGGCAGGGGTTTTAATTATTCGTCATGCTTATGAAATATTTAAAAAGCGTGGGTATAAAGCAAAGATACTCGGTGCTGCTTATAGAAACTTATATCATGTAAGTGAGCTTATTGGTGGCGATATACTACATACAATACCACATAAATGGCAAGTGTATTATAATAGTAGTAACATAAAAGTTGAAGATACTATGAGTAAACCGATTCCATCACATTTACTAGAATCTCTTTTACAGTTTGACGAGTTTCAAAAAGCCTATAATGAAGATGGCTTAAAAGTAGAAGAGTTTGATACATATGGTGCTACATTAAAAACACTATTACAGTTTAGCGAAGGTTATGATGAACTTATAAGAATCATTAGACCTTTCTTAATTCCAAAAGCCTAATTTAAGTTTTTTTATTAAGTTATATAAGGAATATAGAGATGATTATAAACAAAGATTTTAAACCATTAGGTTGTTATGATATTACAAAAGAAAATAAAGACTATGCATTTACAGGCATGGATTTTACTATACTACGTTTGGCTAAAGGCGAAATATATAAGCGTGCTAAGGATAATAAAGAATTTGCCCTTTTACTCGTTGAGGGTAGCGTCGAAGTTTCCGCCTGTGGTAAGAGCACTAATGCTACAAGAAGAGCTGTTTTTGAAATAAATGGATATGCATGGCATTGCCCTTGTGGTGAAGATTTAGAAATAAAATCTATTGAAGAAAGCGAGCTCCTTTTAATATCAGCCGAAAACAACACTTCATTTGAGCCAAAAATATATAGCCCTAAAGATGTGAAAGTACAGCGTTTGGGTGATGGAATATGGGATAATGCTGGTCTTAGAGATGTATTAACATTTTTCGACTATGATAATGCCCCATATTCAAAATTGGTATTGGGTGAAGTATTTGCTCTTCCAGGGCGTTGGTCAAGTTATCCCCCACATTGTCATTCTCAACCTGAAATATATTATTATAGATTTGATAAAAGCCAAGGATTTGGTGCGGCTTTTTTAAATGATGAGGCTCATACTATCAAAGATAGAAATGTTCTATTGATACCGGGTGGAATAAATCATCCACAGGTTGCAGCAGCAGGATATAGCATGTATTTTGCTTGGACGATAAAACATCTTGATCATAATCCTTGGACTACTCGCCACTTTGACCCTGACCATCAATGGCTTATGGAAGATAATCTGAAGCTTTGGAATGGTCTGCCAAAATAAATTAATATTATTTTTTAATACCGTTTTAGAAAGTAGAATTCTTTTAAATATTATGCTACACTTCATTTATTCATACTTTCAAAATGGCATGCTTTATATAGTAGTATTGGAGAATAGTTTTTTATGATAAACAAAAATACTCATACCCCTGTTTATATTCAGATAAAAGAATATTATCAAAGAAAGATAGCACTTGGTGAATTTCTTCCCGGGGATAAAATACCCACAGAACAAGAAATTGCTAACAAATGGGGCGTTAGTAAAATGACCGTTCGTCAGGGTCTACAAAAACTTGTGTCTGAGAAAATAGTATATGCTAAACGTGGGGTTGGACTATTTGTTCAAAACGAGCATTTAGAATTAGATACTTTCAAGTTCACATCATTTTCAAGTAGAAAAAAAGGGTCTATTAAAACCGAGGTCTTAGACTTCAAAAAAATAAACCTAACCGAAGAAGAAGCAATGCTTTTTTTTGAAAATGACCATACCGATGTTTGGTATAGCGAGCGTCTGCGTTATCTTAGTGGAACTCCCGCTATGTATGAAATTTCTTATATGCCTTGCCATCTATTTCCTGACATGACAGCGGATTGTATATCCTCTTCTAAATATAATTATGTTCTTGAACAAAAAAAATATTCTATTGAAAAAGCCCGAAGAACATTTATGGCTCATATTGCTGATGAAAAAATCGCTAATATTTTAAATCTTAAAACTGGTACAGCTGTCATAAAAGTAGAATCTCATGGTATATTATCTAATCAAAATATCTTTGAATATGTAATATTATTCTATCACCCTGAGCTTTGCGTCATAAAGGAAACTTCTTCTTTTTCTATATAATATAACCTATTATTCTCTATAACTATTACAGAGAGTATTTGATTTTTTCTTGCCCTTATCTAGCAACACCTATTTATCAGACATAAATTCAGAAATTAAAATTTTCCTACCTTCTTTAAGAGATATAGCAGCAGCCTTAGCTAGAACAAGAGAACGCAATGCATCAATTACAGAAACAGGCGGTTTACCTTTGGTTTCTATAGCCTCTACAAATTTAGAAATTTCTAAAACATAGGCATCCATATAACGTTCTATAAAAAAATCTAAAGGCTTTTCTGAAATAAGCCCTTCTTTCACCATCAACAAAGAATGATTAGAAAAATGATTCCCATTCATAATACAACCTTGAGAGCCATGCACCTCGGCACGTTGGTCATAGCCATAGGCAGCACGTCTACTATTTGTAATAACGCACATAGCACCACTCTCAAACTCTATGGTAACAATAGCAGTATCAATATCTTGACCTTCTGTTTTAATCTTAGGGTCAACAAGAGCATTGCCAACCGCAAAAATACTTTTGGCTTCTTGATTCACAAGATAATAAGCCATATCTAAATCATGAATCATCATATCAGAAAAAAGACCGCCAGATTGTTTTACATAAGAAACAGGTGGTGGAGATGGGTCGCGTGAAGTAATCTGTACTAGTTCTACTTTTCCAATTTTACCAACTTCAATACTATTTTTCAATGCCATAAACTCTTTATCAAAGCGTCTATTAAAACCGACCATATATACCAAACCATTCTCAGCATCTACTCTCTTTTGTATATCTTTAACTCGGCTGATTTCTAAATCCACAGGCTTTTCACAGAATACATGTTTGCCGCTTGCAATAGCCTCAATAGATATGGCATAATGTGTATCAGAAGGAGTACATATAAGCACAGCATCAATATTTTTATCATCTATAATTTTTTTATAATCTTTATACGCATTTGGTATTTGCATAGATTGAGCATAAGTTTCTATATCAGCTACGACAGGGTCGGCAATAGCATATATTTCTACATTCCCAAGTTTAGAAAGAGCCTTAGCATGAACAACCCCTATACGACCTACCCCTATAATACCTACTTTTATCATTGTTTTTCTCCTCAATAATATTTATACATCAACATGTTTTTTTTATGCCTATTAAAACAATTTATTAAAGACCTGTATGTTCTTTAATAAACTTTCTTGCCTTTACAGCATACTCAAAAGGATTTGCCTTAGCAGGGTCTTGCTCGGCTTCTACAACCATCCAGCCTTCATAATTAGACTTTTCAACAACATCAAAAAGTGGATCAAAATCAAGAGAACCATCTCCTGGCACAGTAAACACACCAGAACGAACAGCATCAAGGAAACTAGAATCTTGAGATTTAGCCTCATCTCTCATTTGATTACGAACATCTTTTAAATGTATATGTTTTGTACGACCAATAAATTTTTTCAATGCTTCTAATGCATCTTCTCCAGAAAAGACAAAATGCCCACAGTCATAATTAAGCGATACATAACGAGAATCTGTATCTGCCAAAAATCTTTCAACTTCTTTTATAGTCTGTACATGAGTTCCCATATGATGATGATAGCATACGTCCATCCCATATTCTTCTTTACAAATTTTACCTACTGCATTATAGCCATCAATTAAATTTTTCCATTGCTCAGCAGTTGCCTCGGGCTTGCCACTAAATATTCCAACATCAAGTTTGCCTTGTATACTATAGCCTTGGTCGCTTCCACCAATAACATTTGATCCCATCGCATGAAGAAACTTAGCATGCTCTATAAATTCTTTTTTTGCTGTCGCCAAATCTTTAGTTGTAAAGAAAGCACTGAACCAAGCATTACATACCTGTAGCCCTCGTACATCAAGATAGTGCTTTAATACAGCTGGGTCTTGAGGGAATGCCCCGCCAACCTCACAACCAACAAAACCAGCAAGAGCCATCTCGCTAATACATTGTTGAAATGAATTTTCTGCACCTAAATCGGGCATATCATCATTTGTCCACCCTATTGGTGCTATACCTAATTTTATTTTATTAGAATCTAACTTAGCCATAATAATAATATTCTCCTTGAAAAATATTTTTTATTTAAAATTGTCTTGCTTGTTTTATCTCTTCTTTATGCTTTTTACTATGCTCCACGACAATAGAGTGGGTAGAAACTTCAGGAACTCCAACTCGCCACCATGCCTCATAACCATCTGTCATCGATTTTACAAATACTTTAATATCGATAAGAGTAGATACCTTGCTCTTTTGAGATTCTTCAAATGCTTTTACTAATTCTTCATCAGTTTTAACAGTCCAAGCCTCACAACCATAACTTCTAGCATTCATTGCAAAATCGACAGGCAAGTAATCGCCATCAACTTTACCCGAGCCTGTCTTAAAGCGGAACTCACAACCATAATCTGGAATACCAAAATTATTTTGTAAATTATGAATACACTGGAAACCATGATTATCTATTACAATAATATTAATTTTTAATTTCTCTTGAATGCTCGTGAGTAATTCACTATGCGACATAACATAACCGCCATCTCCCACAAAACAATAAACATCTTTTTCAGGGGCAGCAATCTTTACACCAAGGGCAATACCTGTTTCAGCCCCCATACAAGAATATCCATACTCGGCACAATAGGTATTTATTCCTCTCGGACGCCATAGCCTTTCCAAATCACTAGGTAAACTCCCTGATGCTGTGATGACTATAGAATCATCTTTTACAAACTTAGTATTATACATCCCGATAACCTTAGTTTGCCATATTCCCTTAGAAGAATCCATCGCAAAAAGCCTGTCTGTTTCTTTTTCCCATTCTTCTTTACACTTTTTTATTTCATCAGTATAAGCTGATTTATAAGATATAGATGATAATTTTTCTTGCAATTGGGTTAATGCTACTTTTATATCTGCATTAAAAGGATGAGAGTTCATTTTAATAGCATCATAATTATTAAGATTAATATTAATAATTTCAGCATCTTTGTGGAAAGCAGATTTAGAAGAAGTATGAAAATCATTTAATCTAGTACCCAAAGCAATAATACAATCTGCCTCTTTGGCTATTTTATTGGCACTTAGAGAGCCTGTAACACCAATATTAGCTACATATAAAGGATGTTCCCATAACATGCTACTTTTTCCAGCTTGTGTTTCAGCCACGGGGATATTAAAAGCCTCCGCAAACTTTTTCAATTGCTCATTTGCTTTAGAATAACGAACCCCGCCTCCACAAATAATCAATGGCTTTTTCTTAGTCTTTAATACAGCAGCAATACTATCTATATCGACTTGTTCTAATGGACGGCGTGTTATACGATGCACTCTTTTCTGAAGAAACTCTTCAGGATAATCCCATGATTCTGCCTGAACATCTTGTGGTAAAGCAATACAAACAGCACCTGCCCGAGCAGGGTCTGTCAATGTACGCATTGCATTTTGCATAGCAACCATTAATTGCTCTGGTCGTATAATTCTATCAAAATATCTACATACAGGCTTAAATGCATCATTAGTAGA
>CAMRBQ010000049.1 GCA_947040495.1 uncultured Spirochaetia bacterium | reverse complement strand
CCTCTTCTTTACGATTTTCTGTCAAAAAACCAATACCCGCATTAATCGCATCTCTAGGGCAATTGATTTTTAATTCAACGCCATTTTTTATTACTTTGCCAGATGTCTTTTTCATTTCTCCAAATATTGTCTTAGCTGTTTCTGTTCTACCAGCACCGACTAATCCTGAAAAACCCAAAACCTCTCCTTTTTTTACAGAAAAGCAAATATTTTTTACATTTTTTGCTGCATTTAAATTTTTGACTTCTAAGGCTATCTCTTCATATATTTTTGAAGTTCTATGTGGAAAGACTTGCTCTAAGGGGCGTCCAACAACATAAGAGATTATTTCATCAATTTTTGATTCTTTTACACTTGGAATATTAGTGATGAATTTACCGTCACGTAGGACAGATCCATCATCTCCTATTTCTTGTATCTCTTCCATCCTATGAGATATATAGACAAAAGTGACGCCTTTTTCTTTCATTCTATTTATAATGTTAAATAATTGTTTTATTTCATTATCAGACAAGGAAGATGTTGGTTCATCTAATATCACAAATTGTGGCTTTTGTGAAAATATCTTTACTATTTCAACAATTTGTTGTTCAGCAACTGATAAGTCTTTGACTAGTAATTTAGAATCTAATTTAACACCCAACTCATTTGCTATAATTTCCGTTTCATTTTCCATTTTTTTGTAATCTATAAATCCGTATTTGTTTTTCAGTTCACGTGATAAATAAACGTTTTCAGCAATAGAAAGATGAGTAATTAAACTATTTTCTTGATATACTGTTCCAATTCCAATATCCCTTGCACTCCAAATATCAGAACTCTCCAAAGGCTTCCCATTAAATAATACTGTGCCAGCATCTTGTCTAATTACGCCTGAAAGAATTTTTATTAAAGTTGATTTACCCGCTCCATTTTCTCCAAGTAAACAATGAACTTTTCCTTTCTCTATTTTAAAAGAAACATCATTAAGAGCTTTGGTGCCTGAAAATGATTTTGTAATATTTTTAAATTCAACAATTGGAATATCTTTTGCATCCATTTATAAATACCCTTTAAAATTAAGATTTAAACCAAACTTTATCGGCAGTTTTGCCCACAAGATTTTCGAGTTCTTCATCTGTTAAAAAATCACAATAATTGACAACACAATCTATATGCTGTTTGTATGTACATGCTACAAGCACAGTCGGAGCATCAGAGCCCCACATTATACGATTTATAGCCCCAAATTGTTTTGATATTTTTAAAGTATCTTGTATGCTAGTCCATGGATATTCTTGACCAGCTTTAGTGGCTAACATTGGGATACCAGAACAATCAAAATATACATTTTCATTATAATTTAGAATTGACAATGTCTGCTTTAGTTTATCATAATTACCAAACTCTTTTGGATCCCATAATCCACTAATTCCCATATGAGGAATGATTATTTTCAAAGAAGGATATCTTTTGGCAACTGATAACAAATCATTGATTGGGAAATCATAAGGTCCATTACTCCAACCTAAATCAATAACAAAATATGCGTTATATTTTAATATTTCTTCAAAAACAAATTGATTTTCATTGGCTAACATATTAAAAGGAATATCAGGGGCTTCAAATTTTAATCCTTTAAATTTGTATTCTCCTAAACATTTTTTCGCTGTTTCTAAATATGATACTTTGTCTTGTGGATTAGGAACCCCCACAGAAACATATCTATCAGGTTCGCGATTAATTATATCATTAATATATTCATGTTGTTCACCATAGCAAGGTGTTTGTAAGATTACAACCTTATCAAAACCTAATAGTTCTTCATAAGTCTTTAAACATTCGATAGGGAAGAGATTGTCTATTGATTCAGGAGGTAAAAATTGAATTTCTTTATCGTCAATTTTTACTTTACCATATTTCATAGGCTCGACTGTTTTTGTATCAAATCTTCTTCCATGTATTTGTTTCCATGCATGCCCATGGGCTTCAATAAATAGCATTTCTTTTCCACGCAATTTAATCATAACTTAACCTCTCAATTAATTTAAAAATTATTTATGTTGATTCTCTAGTAATAAATTTAATGGAAATAATATTTTTTAATATCTCCATCACTTATAATACTGGAATATAAACATGTATTTATATCCTAGTATTAAAGCTATAAAAACGAGTATAGTAAAAAAAAATCTAAAGTCAAGCTAAGTCATAAAAAATATTATTTCATATCTACAAATCTTCCAGTTTTATTGATTTTTGATTAAATATATGCTTTATTTTATCTTTGACGAGTATTTAAATATCTGTTTTCTTGACTTTAGAAAATAGATATAGTATACTATCCCTATAATGTTTAATACTAGTATAAAACATTATAGTTATTTTGTACTTTAGATACACTGTAGGTATGCGATATATATTTCTGTTTGATGCAAAAGTATAGGTTATAGAGTAGGTGAAAATAATCTTGATATAGATATTAAAGTGAACTTGCTAATATTAAAAGATATTAGTTTTATCATTAAGACTGGCTTAGTGTACAAGAGTGTTAAATAGTATAAAATATTTGATACAATTTTTTGATAAGGATTTTATTTTGGATGATATCGTAATATTAAATAGGGATGATTTTAAAAATTCGAGGGAGTATATTTATAATACTATTAAATATAATATTATAAATTTGATACTTAAACCGGGAGATAGGATTAATGAGCCTATTATAGTTGAAAAGCTAAATGTTAGTCGGACGCCTATTCGGGAAGGTATTATACGTCTTGTTTCTGATGGGCTTGTTACTATAATACCTCAAGTTAGTTCTTATGTGTCTAAGATATCCATTAAGAGCATGCGTGATGATACATTTGTAAGGACAGTTATAGAAGAAAAGATAATGGATATTGCAATTGATATGATGCGACCAGAGGATATTGAAAGGGCTAAAAATATACTTAGAGAGCAATATGAAACAATTCAATCGGGTGATATTTATAAAAATTTATTACTAGACAATATGTTCCACAAATTATTTTTAGAAGTGGCTGGCAATCATAGTGCTTTATCTATAGTTACTAATATCTATGAAAAACATCAAAGAGAAAGGCTTATTTATATACAAGATAATTCGAATTTAAAAGAGATACATGAAGAGCATTTAGAATTGTTGAAATGTGTTGAAAAAAAGGATAGGGATTCTGCAAAAATTCTATTAAATCAGCATATTTTTCATTTTACAAATAGTATAGATAAAATAAGGTCTTTATACCCACATTATATGGAATAAGGTGTGAATATCTTAAATATAAAAACAAGGATTAAAATATGATAGAGAGTATAAACTCGTATTGTAAAATAGGTATTGTTCATCCTATGTTGTATCCAGCTACAATAAAAGGTGAGGGTCCTGTATATGAAACAATAAAAGGTATAGTATGCGATGAATATTTCGATGCTATTGAGATTACAAGAGTGGTTGGCGATGATGTTATTGTAAAAGTAGCTAATCTTATAAAGATTGCTAAAGTTACACCATTTTTTGCAGCCCAACCTGTACTTCTTACCCAAGGGCTAAATATAAATGACTTGGATGAAGAGAAAAGGCTTATTGCATTAGATAATGTTAAAAAAGCTATCGATGTTGCAGAGAAACTTGGCTGTAAAGGTGTTGGTTTTTTAAGCGGCAAATATGAAGAGGCTACAAAAGAGGATTCATATCAGGCTTTGCTCAAGTCTACAAAAAGTTTATGTGCTTATGCCAAAGAAAAAGATATGTCTATTGTGTTAGAAATATTTGATTATGATATCGATAAAAAGAGCCTTATAGGTCCTACAAAACTTGCCAAAAAATTTGCTGAAGATATAAAAAAAGAATGTAGCAATTTTGGTTTGATGGTAGATTTGAGTCATATACCTATGTATTATGAAAGTGTAAGGGATGCCCTTGAGCCTATAAAAGAACATCTTGTCCATGCTCATATTGGAAATACTGTTATAAAAGGTAGCGATTGTGAGGCTTACGGAGATATGCATCCATACTTTGGATTTCCTAATAGTGAGAATGATGTAGAAGAGGTTAAAGAGTTTCTTGAAGTATTGCTTGATATTGGATATTTAAATAAAAATACAAGACCATTTTTAAGTTTTGAAGTAAAGCCTTGGGGCGATGATGATGTAGATGCTGTACTTATTAATGCGAAGCGTGTATTAAATAGGGCTTGGCAATTAGTTGATAAAAAATAATTTGTAAGTTGATAAAAAAATAATTTATTAAGAGGTATGATTAATGAAAATAGTTATATTAGATGCTTATACATGTAACCCAGGTGATCTTAGTTGGGATAAAATGAAAGAGTTTGGCGAGGTTGTTGTTTATGATAGAACAGCAAAAGAAGATACTATTACAAGAATAGCAGATGCTGAAGTCGTTATTACAAATAAGACGCTTATAAACAAAGAAGTTTTAGAGGCTTGTAAAAGTATTAAATTTATAGTTGTACTTGCTGCAGGTTATGATGTAGTAGATTTTAAAAATGCAAAAGAACTTGGAATAAAAGTAAGCAATTGTCCTGCCTATGGTTCAAAAGGTGTCGCTCAAATGGCATTTGCTCATATCCTTGAAATTACAAATAATGTTGGGGCACATTGTCAATCTGTAAAAGAAGGTCAGTGGGTAATAAATGATGATTGGTGTTATTGGAAAAAGCCTATAATAGACCTCAATGGTAAAAAGTTGGGGATAATAGGTTATGGTAATATCGGTCGTGAGGTTGCTGCTATTGCTAGAGCATTTTCAATGGAAGTATTAGCATATGATGTATTTGCTGATATCACAGATGCAAAGAAGTGTACTCTTGATGAGATATTTGCTAATGCGGATATTATTACACTTCATTGCCCATTTACACCAGAAACAAAGCATCTTATTTGTAAAGAAAATATTGCCAAAATGAAAAAAGGTATCATTATAATAAATGCTTCACGTGGTCCTCTTGTGAATGAAAGCGATCTTACCGATGCTGTAAAATCGGGACATGTATATGCTTGTGGTGTTGATGTTATTACTCTTGAGCCACCTACTGAGATGACTGATTATTTGAAATGTGAAAATATCAATGTTACTCCACATATTGCTTGGGCCTCTGTTGATTCTCGTTCTAATATTATTAATATCGCTTATGGCAATATCAAGGCTTATACAAATGGTGAAGATAAGAATGTTGTAAATAAATAAATATTTTTTATTTGAGAGGAGAAAATTATGTCTGAAGAAAGAAAAATATTGGGTGTACATTTAGGCGATGCTAATGGTGTAGGTCCAGAATTGGTTGCGAAGATAGCTTCTGAAAACAAGCTTACCAAAGATTGTGATGTTATCATTGTAAGTTCTAAGGATACATGGCTTGAGGGTATGAAAAGGGCTTAAGTTTCAGTTGATTATGACATAATGGAAGATATCAAAGATTATAAAGCCAATTACATTATTAGATACAGATAATTTTAAGATGTCTGATATGACTATAGGACAATGTAGTGCTACTGCTGGAAAATCTTGTGGTGATAATCTGATGAAAATATTGGAATTATCGAAAGAAGGATGTCTTGATGGATTTATATTTGCTCCATTTAATAAAACATCTTTGAAAATGGGTGGCTATGCTTTTGAGAGTGAGAATAAATTATTCGCTCATTATTTTAATGTTACAAAACATGTTTGTGAATTAAATATAAGTTCTAAGATATGGACTTCTCGAGTAACAAGCCATGTTCCTATTAAAGATATAGCTTCTTCTCTCAATATAGATAATATTTATGGAGCAATAGATATTATCAATATAGCCTTGAAAAAGGCTGGATATGAAAATCCTAGAATAGGGGTATCAGCTTTGAATCCTCATGCTGGTGAGGGTGGTACTTGTGGGCGTGAAGAGATAGATATTATAGCACCTGCTGTAAAAAAGGCAGTTGATAGTGGTATAAATGCCCATGGCCCTGTATCTGCCGATATTATATTTATTAAAGCCTTGAAAAATAATGAATATGATGCTGTTGTTACAATGTATCATGACCAAGGTCAGATAGCATTAAAAGTTTCTGATTTTGAATCGGGTGTTACATATCATGGCGGGCTTCCTGTGGTTATAACAACACCAGCCCATGGTTCTGCATTTGATATAGCAGGCAAAGGCATAGCAGCAACTCGTGCCATAGAGAATGCACTTTCTATTGCTGTTAATACTATAAAAAACCAGAGTAAATAATTTATAGCATTATTATGAAGCAATATTTTTAAAAGGATTTATTTTATGAAGATTCATTACCAAGTTGCAACACCTGAGGTAACTATATCGCCTGCTGTAACTTCTATTCAAGGAGATATATATGAAAATATAGATTTTTTATCCGACTGTGGTTATGACGGTGTGGAACTTATGGTGAGAGATTGTTCTTTAATTAATAAAGATAAAATATTGCATTATATAAAGCTAGATAAGAAATTAGATATTTCTATGATTTGTACAGGCGAGGTTTTTGGAGAAGATAAACTTACTTTGACAGATCCCTCTAAAGAAGTTAGAGAAAAATGTTTTAAAAGAATTTGTTCACTTGTTGATTTTGCTAGTGAGGCTAATGCTAATATAAATATTGGTCGTGTTCGTGGCTTTTATAATGATACAATAAGTATGGAAGAGACAGATAAAATTGCTTATGATGTTTTTTCTGAACTTGCCTCTTATGCATTGTCAAAAAATGTAGAGCTACTTATAGAACCTGTAACAAGATTGCAAACTAATTATATAAACTCTACTCAGGATGGCATTGATTTTTGTAAAAGATTAAATAAAGAAAATATAAATCTTATGCTTGATATATACCATATGAATATTGAGGATAAAAATATTGTTACTAGTTTTTATGAGGCAAAGATGTTTGTAAAGCATGTACATTTTGCTGAAAACAATCGTAGAATACCGGGTACTTGTGGTATGGATTTTAAGACAGTTCTTAATACATTAAATGAAATAGGTTATGATAGAGTTATTTCTTTTGAGATATTCCAAATTCCAGACTCGAAGACATGTGCGATGGAATCTATTAAGTACATAAGAAACTTACTTTAATGTTTATAAAAAATTATATATAGTTGGTGGGTTTAAATTTATGAGAGATATTTTTTTGATACATACTGTACCCATGATTATACAGGATATAAGTATTCAAGTTAAAAAAGAGTTTCCAAATTTTAGAGTTTCAAATGTTTTGGATGATTATATATTATCTCTATTTGATAGTGGAAATGAAAATGTTAAAAAGCGTTTATCTTTGCTTATTAATGCTATAAAAATTAAAAATTCTATAGTAGTTATAACATGTTCTTCTCTATCAAGAATAGCTAGAGAAGTAGATAACAATCTTGTGATTATAGATGAATATATGTTAAAAAAGGCATCAACTTTTAAGAATATTCTTGTGGTTGCTACTGCTGAAACGACTATAGAGCCTACAGTCAATGGGATAAAATCCTATAATAATGATGTAAATTTAGATGTATGTTTTGTCGAGCATGCCATAGATTTTTATAAGAATGGCGACAAAAAGACACATGATGAATATGTTATTAATGCTTTAAAAGAGCAACTTTCTAAAAACAGTTATGATGTAATTGTGTTAGCTCAGGCATCACTTGCACATCTTAGAGAGCCTATTATTAAATCTACAAATCACAAAGAAGTATTAACTAATGTTAGTATGATGATAGAACAATTAAAGAAGGAGATATTATATGTCTAATAAAAAATCTTTAGAAGAGATTAAATGTTTATGTAAAAAATTTAGAAAAGATATAATTGAATTATTGTACAGTAAACAGACAGGGCACCCTGGTGGTTCATTGTCTGCTGTGGAGATATTATCTGTTATCTATTTTATGAAAGCAAATAGTAATATTGATGATAAAAATAGGGATAGAATAATATTGAGTAAAGGTCATGCTGCCCCTATTTTATATATTATATTATCTGAACTAGGTTTTTTTGATAAAAGTGAATTGGATAATTTTAGACAATTGGGTAGTATATTGCAAGGTCATCCAACATTTAAAACGCCGGGTGTTGATGCGATAACTGGTCCGCTTGGTCTTGGCATTTCTTTTGCGGGTGGAATGTCATTGGGTATGAAAAGCAATAACCTTGATTCAAAGGTATATTGTTTATTAGGTGATGGAGAGATGCAAGAGGGTATTGTGTGGGAAACGGTTATGAGTGCTGCTAAGTTTAAGCAAGATAATCTAATATGTATATTGGATCATAATGGTGTGCAATTAGATGGTCTAGTAAAAGATATTATGCCTTCAAGTGATCATGTTGAAATATTTAAGCAATTTGGTTGGCATACATTTAGTGTGGATGGGCATGATGTATCTGCTTTGTCAAATGTGTTGGACGAGGCTATGACAGTGAAAGGCAAGCCTATATTTATTGATGCAAAAACTGTAAAAGGCAAAGGCATAAGTTTTATGGAAAATAAGAATATTTGGCATGGAAAGCCTATTGATAAAGATTGTTATGAAAAAGCTATTAAAGAGTTAGGAGTTTAATTATGAAAGCTATTAGAGATGCTTATGGGCAATATTTGAAAGAATGTGGTGATAAAAATAAAGATATAGTTGTATTTGATGCTGATGTATCAAGCTCTACCAAAAGTGCTATATTTGGCTCCGCTTTTCCTGATAGATTTTTTAATATGGGTGTGTCTGAAGCAAATATGATGGGTTATGCTGCTGGAATTAGCACTATGGGTAAAATCCCATTTGTTAATACATTTGCTATATTTATGATGAACAGAGGGGCAGATGTAATACGCAATATTATATGCTACGGTAAATTAAATGTTAAACTTGCAGGTGGATACGCTGGGATGTCTGATTCCTTTGACGGTGCAACACATCATGCAATTGAAGATATTTCTTATATGAGGGTCTTGCCAAATATGAAAGTTATTGTACCATGTGACGTTATATCTACAGAGGAACTTACTAGAATCGCCATAGAAACAAATGGTCCTGTTTATATTAGACTTAGTAGAGATGTTATGCCAGATTTGTATGATGGTAATACAGAATTCAAACTCGGTGGCTCTCATACTGTTAGAGAAGGTAGTGATTATACAATATTTGCTTATGGATATATGGTTCATAAATCCCTTGAGGCAGCAAAGATTTTGGAAGAGAAACATAAACTTTCAATTAGAGTTATTGATATGTATAGTATAAAGCCATTAGACACAGAGGCTATTATAAAGGCATCGAAGGAAACAAAAGGTCTTATAACTGTAGAAGAACATCTGATAAATGGTGGACTTGGCTCTTGTGTTGCTGAAGTTGTTGCTGAAAATTGTCCTACAAAAGTAAAGAGAATAGGTCTAAATGATACTTTCTCAGAGACAGGTGCATATGAAAAACTACTTGCTAAATATGGAATCAATACTGAGCAGATAGTAGAACAAATACTAGATTTTATAAAGTAAAATATTATTTTTTGGGAGGCTATAATAAGGCTATGAAAAAAATTTTAATAATAGCAGATTCTTTTAAAGGTAGCGCATCGAGTATTGAAGTTGCTAATCTTATAAAGAAAGGTATACAAAAGGTACGTGATGATTTAGAGACAAAAATTATACCAATAGCAGATGGTGGAGAGGGGACTGTCGAATCAATAATAACTGCTTTGGGTGGTGAGATAAATCATGTTAATGTGCATGACCCACTTGGTAATATAATAAAATCATATTATGGTATATCTAATGGCGTGGCTATAATTGAAATGGCTTCGGCTTCTGGTCTTCCACTTGTTGGCGACAATAAAAATCCACTTATAGCATCTACTTATGGCACGGGAGAGATTATCCTCGACGCTATAAAAAGTGGTATAAAGAATATATTTATTGGCATTGGTGGAAGTGCAACTAATGATTTTGGTATTGGGATGGCGAGTGCTTTGGGTTACCGCTTTCTTGACAAACTTGGTAAAGAGATAGAGCCTTTGGCTAAGAATATGATTGATATAACTGACATTGACTGTTCTAATGTTTGTAAAGAAATTTTTGATATATCTATAACTGTTGCATGTGATGTTCAAAATCCGCTTTATGGTGAGAATGGTGCTACGGCTATATATGGCAAGCAAAAAGGTGTTACAGATGAAACATTTGATTTGCTAGATTCTGGATTAAAAAATATATCGAATATTGTTAATGCCAAAATGAATAAAAAAGTTGCTGATATAAAAGGCTCGGGTGCTGCTGGTGGGCTTGGTGGTGGGCTTATTGCTTTTTGTGATGCTTCCCTAAAAAGTGGTATAGATGCTATTCTCGATATGGTTGGCTTTGAAAAAGAGATTGCATCTACATCGCTTATTATAACAGGTGAGGGGGCAATTGATGGGCAAACCAAAGAGGGCAAAGTACCTGTTGGTATTGCAAAGAGGGCGAAGAATGTTCCCGTTATAGCCATTGTTGGTGATATTAGAGAAGGTGCTGAAGTTGTTTATGATATGGGTATACTTTCTATTATGCCTGCACTTAAAAAAGCAATGCCTCTTGAAGAAGCTATCAGAAACTCTCATGCTTTGATTGAAGATGCAGCCGAACGTGCTATGCGTTTTATCTCCATAAACCTCTAAGGTATTGCGTACGCTTAAGTAGGGCGTTGTAGAGTTTATCTAACATTTCAATAGTATTGTCTGCTGCATGGGCTGTGGCTTAAGTTGCACATTATAATGCAATCTAAAAATAAATATATTTGAATGCATTAAGCGGTTTAATATTTATTCATTATCGTTTTCAAGTATAAAATTACTTAGCATGGGTAATGGATTATTGGTAAAGCCCGAACTTGGGATAATAAAGCCATTTGGTATTTTATATTTTACCGATATTATTTCGGAGTAATTGGTTTTTGCTATGTTTATTTTTATAAAGTAATTATAATTTGTAAAATCTTCTGGTACTTCATGGAGTGCTTCATATCTATTGTTGTCGATATAAAAACTAAACCCACCAGTATATTTACGTATTGAATAATATTTGCCAAGATAGCTTTCCCATACAGCATCTAAATTGGCAGTAGTATATCTTATATCTTTGCCATCTTCTATAAGGAATCTATCGAATGTGAAATATTTAATCGTTCTATTAAATATATTTACAGAAAGAAATATGACAACAATAAGAATTATAATTTTGATTATATTTTTTTTATTTTTTCTTCGAGAGAGAGAGTTTTATTTTTCACTATCTTTACAATATTTATAATATATATAGCAATTAAAGTTAGAAGTAGAATAGATAAAGATATCAATAAAAATGGCGAATTTAAAAAATTACTCATGAATATTATTATACCATTAGTTTATAATTTGTATACTATTTTTGTTTACATAGCCTGATATTACTTTACCTGTTTGGCTATTCTTTAATTTTATAGATTTATTTTCATAGCCATTTTCCATAGCTATTGTATCTATTTCTATTTTCACACCATCTCTTTGTAAATAGGCTTTTACCATATCACCTTTCTTTATTATCATATCAGTCTTTACATGGAACATTCTAAGTATAGTTCCACTTTTTACATGATACTCTGTTGTTTTATTTTCAAGTGATTCTATATTCGTTATAACATCATTTGGAAGTCTATCACTACGCATAGATGTTTTTTCAAATTGTTCTGTAGATATAGCAGTACCTTTTACCATATATTCATTTGCTTTATATACATCTTTCATCTTATGTACTTCAACAACAGTTTCAAACCAATCTATTGTTTTGTTATTTTTATCTTTTATATTAAAGCGAATGTTTTTTATATCTTTTTCATCTTTGTTTTTTATTATAGCAGCAACTGTAGTATCATTTCTATCTATATTTACATTTGGAATTTTGTAGAGATATTTTATTTTATAATATTCATCATCGCTTTCTATTTTTGGCAATGCATTTAGTATCGCTTTAGTTAGTGTCGAACTTTCTTGGTTTTGAGTAATAGTGCTAACTATATTATTATTTAAGTTGTTATATGTATTTGGGTTTATAGTTATGCTTTGCCCGATGACAATATAGTCGCCATCATTTACAGCACTAGTTAGATGTGGGTACATATCGATTGTTTTATATGTTGTTTTTATATTAGGCGTTTCAAATAATTTTATATTTTCTATTTTTGTTGTTGTATCTGTAATACTCACTATGTCATAAAGATATACATAGTCGGCTGATACATTGATATTATCTTTTAAATTAAACGTTACAGGGTATAGTTTTGATGATAAAATAATTATAGATAGAACAGTGCAATATAAATATTTTTTACACATAAAAATACCCTCCAACTTTTATGAATACTACCTATACAAATACAAAATCAATATCCCAATTATTTTTTCAATGTATAGGCTTAATTTTTAAATTATCTTTTTAAATTTACTACAGTGGCAAGTAGATTATCACTAGTGGTTATAGCCTTAGAGTTTAATTCATAAGCCCTTTGAGCGACAATCATATCAACCATTTCATCAACGACCTTGACATTAGACATCTCAAGAAATCCCTGATGTATTTTTGCTTGCCCTTCCATACCCGCTTGCCCTAATATTTCTGGACCGCTTGCAATTGTTTCTTTATATAGATTGCCACCTATAGAAGAAAGCCCTGCTGGATTTATAAAGCGGCTAATAGTCAATGTTTCTACTTCGATAGGGTCATCACTGCCCGCAACACCGACTGAAACTAGACCCTCTGGTGTAATAGTTATTTTTGTTAATTCAAAACCTTCAGGAAAAGTTACTTCAGGGATAAGTTTATATCCATTAGAGTTTACAACTTGTCCATTGCTGTCAATTTTGAATGAGCCATCCCTTGTATATGAAACAGTACCATCAGGCATAAGGAGTTTAAAAAAGCCTTCCCCCTCAAGTGCTAAGTCTAATTTATTATTTGTAGCCTGTAGAGAACCTTGCTCAAACATCTTTTGTGTAGCGGCTGTTTTTACACCAAGACCAACTTGTATGCCAGTAGGTACAACAGTATCTTCTGTCGCAGGGGTGCCTGCCATTTTCATTGTTTGATATAATAAATCTTCAAAGTCTGCTCTCGATTTTTTATAGCCAGTTGTATTTACATTTGATAGATTATTTGCAATTGTATCTACTTTGAATTGCATTCCATTCATCCCACTTGCTGCTGTCCAAAGAGAACGTAACATAATAATACTCCAATAATTTACTTAGTGTTTATATCGGTAGTATACATATTTGCTTTATTATTTTTACTTTATATATTCTATGTTTATTTCTTTTGTATCGACACTTTGATTTTTGATACTTTCTATAAAATTTTCATATGATTTTTTTGAAATATCGATACCTATCCATTGTCTTTTTACTAGCTCACTTGCGATACATGTAGTACCAGAGCCACAAAATGGGTCGAGTACAAAATCATTTTCATCTGTGAGCATTTTTATTATACGTGAAAGTAGTTTGATTGGTTTTTGAGTAGGGTAGCCAACTCGTTCTTTGTCAAGTGGATTAAGCGCTGGGATATACCAAAAATCTTCGGGTATTTTTCCATTAGGGTTTGGCTTATATAATTTACCTGTCGCTTTATTTTTAATACCACTCTTTGCATAGGCACTAGATTTATCATATTCGATTCTAATATCATTTGAATTAAATTTATAATTATTTGATTTACTATACCATAAAATTATATCATGCTTTTTTGCCAATGTTCTTTGACTTCGCCCACCTTGTTTATAACACCATACTATTTCATTTCTAAAATTGTCTATTCCAAAAATAAAATCTAGCAGTATTTTTATATAATGGCTCATCGTATGGTCAGAGTGTAGGCAGATATTACCGCTGTCTTTTAATATACGCTTCATCTCAATAATTCTTATCGCTATATAATAAAGATAATTTGTAGAGCCTTTGCTTGAACAATTTTTGATAGAGTCTATATAATAAAAAATATCTTTGAAATTTTCTTTAAAAAAAAGTTCATTTATATTTTCTTGATTTTTGTCTATAAATATATCATTAAATGATGCACCACTTGTTCCTTTAAAAATTTTATTTTTATTAAATGGCGGGTCGAGATATATTAAATCTATAGAATTATCATTAATGTTTTTTAATATGCTTAGATTGTCAGAGCAAAACATCATGCGATTTTTTAATATAATATTATTTTTCATATATATAAAAGGTCTATTTATTTTCAATGCCTATGTTATATCGGCTATAAAAATTTATCAATAATAAAATGGTATAATAGACTAACATATTTAGCTATATTGTATCTTTTTATCATAAATAAAGC
>CAMRBQ010000048.1 GCA_947040495.1 uncultured Spirochaetia bacterium | reverse complement strand
TTAATATTAAATTATGGTCGAATATTTTTTGTCCTAATTAGTATAGCCTATCCACCTACCCATAATTTTCATATCGACCTCGCCAAACTCATCACATTTTATGCAGTTAGGATTTTTATTCTCGTAGGCATTTTTATGTTGAGTTTTCAAGTCATCGATATAAGTTTTAATACAATGTTCAACAATTATTTTTTGCATATTGATAAGCCTCCTCAACAACAACTCCACTTGCAATACGCTCTAACAACTGTGAAGCGACATCAAGCCCATGAACTATTTTATTTTTTGTCTTTGGTATTTTGTCATCATAAACAAGTTGTTTGTCTTTTTTCAAAAAAGCATTTAATACACAATCTTGCAATTTCAAACTTGTATGTTCGCTTGGTGATTTATTTCTAAACATTTTTTTAGCATTATCAAGAGCAACTGTAAAATCACAATTAGACTTTTCAAAACCAGCTAGTAAATATTCCCGGTACTTTTTACGATATGCTAGATTTATTTTTTTGCCTAAGCATTCAAAATGCAATGCCTCAAAAGATTTAATAAAATTCTCTTGCTCATTTGTTAGGTGCAACGAACTACTTGAGCCAACAAAAAAGTCGTCATCGTCATTATGCTTAGGCTTTGGAATGTCGATGGGCTTCTGTTCGAACTCTTGAAATTCTGGCAACGGTGGTTCATCTTCAATTTTTTCTACAGCATCGCTTTCAAGCACTGTATTATCATAGTCGACTAGCTCCTCAACTTTTTTACGTAGCCCATTAAAATCATAGACTATGCCAAGAGTAGTGAAAGAGCCGTCACGAATGCCCTTGCTAATTTCACATTTCAATAGCCCTTTTTTCTCAAGAGATTTTCTCTGCCGTATAAAACTTTTGCCATCGGGATGCAAATGTTTATCGTTAATTTCATAGAGCCCACGTCCATTCAAAGCCAGCACCATAATAATTAAATGGAGCTCCTTAGCTGTAATCTCAAGTCTATTTTTGTAAAATAAAATTGTGTTAGGAATAGTTGTAAAGCCATAGTCAAGCATAGCATTGCCAAACTTTGCGACTAATTTCTCGCTTTTGATTTTATTAGTTTTTTTATTTTCATTCATAATACACCCCTAATAGGGCATACTTTGAGTGCAGTTATTTTGAATAACATAAAAGTATCCTCACTGTTTTTTATGTTGTTATTTTTTGATAGAGTAGTGGTGTCATCAGTTTTGATTTTGAATATTCCACTAGTTAGAAATTTAAAATAATAATCAAGGTGGTATTTCCAAGGTTGGAATGAATATCTTAAAAGTTCGCCAAAACCTATTGGATTTTAAATTATGTTTTTGACATGATACACCTCTGTTGTATTTAGAGGTCAACATTTTTTTTGTGCTAGTTAAATGCTTTAATCCTAGTAGTATATTTATTTTATTTAAATATACTTTTTTATACCCTAATATTTTGCCAAACACTATGGTGTGTTTAAATTTTCGTCTGTTGCTGTTATAATCTTTATCAATTAGATGTGTTGATTGCTTTTGTATATTGGCTACTTTAACGAAATATAATTCGTAACAAAATTACAGGCTTAAAATTTTATACTGCCAAAGATTGTGAAAATCAAGTTTACTGAAGGCAGATATTAATATTGTAAAGGGGTGAATTGACAAAAATAATTATAAAAGTATAATTGTAGGCAATGAAGCAAATAGTAGATATACAAGCAAGCAATATAAGATATAAAAATATATTAGCAATCCCTTCAATACATTCTCGTGTATATTTTGCCATAGCTGTTAGAGAGGCCATAGAAACTTTCAAACCCACTATAATAGCAATAGAGCATCCAAAAAATTATGAGCCTATTTTGAGAGAGGCAGTAAGCCTACTTCCAAATGTGAGCCTCGTTGTAAAAATGCTAGATACTGAAGAATCTGTATTTGTGCCGATAGACCCATGCGATTCTATAATCGAGGCTGTCCGCAGTGCAATAGAAAAAGAAATAGAGTTTTGCGGTATAGATATAGATGTTGCTTCCTTTCCTTCAAATTCAAAATACCTCATGCCTGATGATTATATGCTTACAAGGGTTGGGCTTTCTCGATTTTATGATGAAGTATGTGAAAATCATAATTTCAGTACAAATATAGATACTGAAAATATCGATATAGAACGTGAAAAACATATGGCTTATAAACTTAATAGTTTGTCGGCTAAATATGAAAGGGTTCTTTTTGTCTGTGGGCTTTCTCATTGGGGCAATATTTTAGATTGTTTAAAAAATGATATAAATGCAAAAGATGATGCCAAATATAGAGTATTATACGAAACATCGGTAGAAACTGAACATGATATATTTACAGTGCATAAAGAATCTCTTAATCATATATTAGGTGAAATGCCATTCATAACATATTTTTATGAGATGTATAGAAAAAAAGAAATGGATAATTTTGATAAACTTTCAACTATAGAAATAATGCTTAGAGAGGCACGTCATAAATATAAAAATCCAATTTCATTTATGCAGCAAAAAAAAATTGGTGATTATCTTAGAAACCTAGCCATGATTGAAGGCAATATAATCCCCGATTATATAGATATTCTAACAGCATCAAAGTGTATGGTTAATAATGACTATGCCCTTGAGGTTATGGATATTATACATTTCTATCCGTATTATGATGATAGTGATGAGAGATACCCTGTTGTAAAAATTGATAGAGACCCCGAGAGTACAATTCTTAGTACATATTTAAAAGATAAAAAAATTAACTTAAAAAGATATGATTATGTTTGGAAGACATCTCTAAAAAAAGCCAATGTGACGACAAGACCCAGCGAACAATATGAAGGGCAATGGGCTGATGAATGGAATAAAAGTACCAATATGTTAAGCCATGTTCCAGAAGATTTGTCTATGGAAAAGTATATGAATATTATGCGTGAAAAAATTATTCTTATGCTTACAGAAGATAAAATGAAAATAGAGCCTTTTAGTGTGAGCATTAAAGATGGTATTGATATGCGTGAGACTATACGTAATTATCATAAAAAAAATATTTATGTAAAAGAGATACCAAGAGTAAAAGGCGATGTTGGGCATATGGTTATGATTTTTGATGAAGAGCATGATGAGGATTATACTTGTCGTGTTGTATGGTATAGCGAGGCTCATGATGATAGCGATCTTATCTTATATGCTACCGAGCCTGGGATCGAGCTTGTAGGACCTGGTATATCTAAATCATATTTTGGCGGCTATGCTTCCCTTATGCCACCACTTGGGCCACATGATGTTTGGAAAGAATATGAAAAATTAAAAAATAAAAATATTATTACTAGATATTCAGATTTACTACTTTTTAGTGCTATTAATTTTTCTACAGATAAATATTTAGGCTATATTGCACCAACTCCACCGACTAATATATTATATGAGATAGCTAAAAAAAGAGATGTGGAGATTATTTATATACCATTATCTTCTTTTGCAAGCGAAACGGTAAATAAATTAAGACAATTTCATATACTAGGCAATAAACGCCTAAGAGATATAGCAGATAAATATATTATATAATTATGGGCAAATATTTTTTATGTTAAAGTCGCCGTTCCATCTATAACAATACTAAATATAAAACCTAAAAATCATAAATATATTTTCCAGAAGCTCTTTTGCAAATCTTAATTTATAAGTAAATTTCATATTGAACCGCCTAGTTTTTATTAATATAAAATTATGCTAAATTAAAGATTTATAAACAAAATATAAATTGGTATTTTATGATTTATACTTTATATTAATAACAATTAAAAATGAGAATCTTAATTTATAATATCGCCTATAGTATAAAGACCATTTTTTTTATCTTTAATCCATTTAGCTGCCATTAAAGCCCCATTAGAAAAATTGATGCGAGAAGTTGCTGTATGTGATAGCGTAACATATTCACCCATGCCCGCAAATAAAACTGTATGCTCACCAACAATATCACCACCTCTTATAGCATGCATACCTATTTCTTTTTTGCTACGCTCGCCAACAATACCCTCTCGACCATGTTTAATATTTTCTTTGAGGGATATATTTAATGCAGAAGCAACATTCTCCGCCAATGTCAAAGCACTACCAGAAGGGGAATCTTTCTTTTTGTTATGATGCTTCTCTATTATTTCTATATCATAATCGGCTAATATCTTAGAGGCTTGATAAACCAAGTTGAAAAGAACATTCATCCCGACACTCATATTTGATGAAAACAGTATAGGAATTTCTTTTGAATAATTTTCTATTAAAGACTTCTCCTCATCTGTAAAGCCTGTTGTGCCTAATATATATTTTTTATTTTGCTTTGAGGCATGCTCTAACAAATCTAATGATGATTTTGGAACTGTAAAATCAATTACAGTATCAACATTTTTTAGAAACACATCTATATCATCTGTAATTATAGTATCTATCGAATTTACATTTACTATACTAGAAAGATTTTCACCAACACTTTCATGCCCTTCTCTCTCTAAAGCACCTGATATAATAAACTCATTATCTTCTGAGGCTGTTGCAATATTGATAAGCCCCATTCTCCCCATACATCCAACTATCCCCAACTTTATCATATTTAAATCCTAAAAATAATTTTTATAGAAACCACAAGTCATTATAGCATAGCAAAAGAAATTGTCTAATATAGATAAATTATCTTGCCCCATAATCAAATAACATTTTTGTTATTTTTGTATTGCCTGTTGCTTCAGCTATGTCTAAAACAGTTTGCCCATAATCATCATAATGGCTAGCATCAGCACCATATTTAAGTAAATTTTTAATCAAAGATTCTTCTTCTTTTTCAACAGCATAAATAAGAATTGACTTCCCATATTCATAACTTTGATTAACATAAGCACCCATATTTAAAAAACGATAAAGTAGAGATAAATTATCCATTTCAAGGGCATAGACTAATACCGACTTATTAAATCTATCTATATGATTTATATTTGAATTTGCTTTCAAAAGGACTTCTATTGTTTTTTTATCCTTATTCATCGTAGCATAAATCAAAGCATTCCTTCCATCATTATCTACGGCGTAAACATCGGCACCATTTTCTAATAAAATCCTTACTGCATCAGCATTTTTTTTTTCGGCAGCATAAATCAAAGTAGTTTTACCATCATAAGTTATTGAATTTATATCAGAACCAATACTAATAAAATAATCTAAAACAGAAAATAATTTTTTATCCACCATATACATGAAAGCATTTTTACCATCGAAATCTATAATTGTAGTATCTATATTTTGATTGATAAGATAAAGTGCCATTCGTTCATCTTTATCTTCAATCACTCGCATAAATGGGGTTCTGCCATCTTTATCTCTGACATTTATATCTGCCCCCCGAGAAATGAGCATATCAATTATTTCTGTATCCCCTCGCTCAATGGCATACATAATAGCATATGTACCTTTATCATCGATACAATTAACATTAAGCCTAATATATTTATTTAGATATTCTAATATAGTTTTAGCATCTTCTTTTCTTACAATTTTCACAAATTCATTATCAATAACCTGAGAAAATACTATATTTGATGATAGAAATAATAGTAATGAAAATATATAAATATTAATTTTCATAACATGCCTCCTACTTTATTTATTATAAATCTTCATTCATGCTGCCAATCCTATAGCCTAAAACATCAATTGATGTCCATGTAAAGCCTATACTTTTCATATATGCATTTATCTCTAAACGCATACTTTTGTCCATGATACTTAATATATCTTTTTCATCTACTTCAATCTTGACTAAGGAATCATGAAATCTAGCACGTGCATTTTTAAATCCCTTCTTATGCAAAAAATCCTCAGCCTTTCCAATCAATTCAATCCTATGATAAGTTATCGGTTCAAAATATGGTATACGTGTTGCCAAACATGAGCCAGAAATCATATTAGAACTAGAAATACCCATCTTTTCTAAAACAGCATGAATATCACTTTTTCCCATCTTAGCATCCTTTAAAGGAGATATGATAGAAAATTCTTTCAATGCTTTATGTCCGGGTCTATAATCAGATAAATCATCAAAGTTTGTACCGTCTATTATTTTATTAAAACCATTTTCAGATGCAACTTTTTTAATCTTTTCAAAAAATGCTTTTTTACAATAGTAACATCTTTTTTCATCATTTTTTATAAAATTGACATTTTCCATTTCATCTCTTGCTATGATAATATGTTTAATACCATATTTAGATGTTATCTTTTCGGCATTAGTAATATCCCTTTCTATTACAATAGGCGACACACCTGTGATAGCGACTACATTATCAGAGCCTAATATTTTGCATGCCTCTATAAGAAGCAGCATAGAATCAAGCCCTCCAGAGAAACATACAGCAACATGACCAAGCTGCTTTAATATCATCTTAAGGGCTTTTTCTTTAATAAATGCTTGGTCTGTTTTTGTATTTATACTATTCACTTATATTTCCTTAAAATAGCTTCTATCCCAACAGCTGCCATAAGCGATGCCACAGCCATAACTTTTGGGGCGAAAGGTGGAGTTTTAATATTAACCTCACTTATATTATCACCAACTATAAATATATCTTTCTTTATTTCCCTAATCTCAAAAGGGCTATTATCGATAATTGATATCCCCGCAAGACCATTGCCAAATAGTAATATTTTATCACTATCTGATAATTTTTCAAACATCATCTTTTTATAGATAGGCTCATCAAATGCCTCAAAAACAACATCACAATCATTAAATATATTAATAATATTTTCATCTGTGATTTTTGTAGTATATGTCTCTATCTCTATATCTTCATTAATCTTTTTAAGAAATGACTTTGTAGCATCCACTTTATATAACCCTATATCTGAAGAAATGTAATTTTGCCTATTGAGATTATGTGCCTCTACCCTATCAAAATCACAAATAATAAGTTTACATATACCAGTACGAACGATAGCATGTAATATATTGCTACCAAGCCCGCCAACTCCCGCAACACCAACTTTGACATTTTGAAGTATCTCTAACATATTATCGTCCATATAATGAGTTAAAGAACCTTCAAATATATTGCGATTTAATACCATCAACCACCACCAACAAATGATACAATCTCTATAACATCATTATTTTTAAGTATGGTACTACCCCATAAATCCTTTTTTATTATACTGTCATTATATTCTATAGCAGTATGGGTGCTGTCTTTTATGCCATATGTTTTTAATAGACCTGTTATATTTGTATTTTCTTCTATTGAAAATAATTTACCATTCACATGAATATCCATAAAATCTACCTTAATATAAAATATATTTTTAATTACTTTACTATTTATAGTATCATCAATAAGTTTAACATTTATTTTACAATTTTTCAATACTATGTATTTTTTGGCATAATATGAGAGAAATTTATATATATAGCCCTATTTATATAAAATATCGCCTTTATCAGAGAATCCAATAATCCCCAATTCTCTAAGCTCTTGTTCAAATGGATTTGAATTTTGCCATCCAAGTTTATTATTCTCTCTATAATTTAATAGACGCCTCAATACTATTTCACAAAACAGTGGGTCTATATCTACTGTAAAACATTTTCTATTACGAATCTCTGAAGCAAGTAATGTTGCCCCTGAATGTGCGAAAAAATCGATGACAATATCGCCTTCATTTGAGCCCGATTGTACAATCCTATCAATGCATTTTATCGGCTTTTGTGCGAAACAACCAGATACATTTTCTTCCATACGATAAAACACCTGCTGTATATCAACCCAAACATTGCCAGCCCTTATAGTATCATGTTTACTACGTTCAAGATTATCAGTTACAACACCTGAAACTTTTTTATAATAACCATTCCTTAAAATTTTAGGTATATCTGTATATTCTGCCTCTATATTAAAAATGGGATTACCCTTTATATAATAAAGCAGCTCCTGTCTTACAGCCATCCAATTTTTTTGCGTACCATATCCCCTTTGATTACGCATTGTTATAAAACTCTTAGAGGTGAAATTATTTTTATCCCTCATCATAATCATAAAATCCGCAAGCGGTTCAAAATGATTTTTTTGATCTGCCCCAAGCCATATATAAAGACTACTATTATCTTGCATAGCATAATGGCTATTGTCTACCCATTTTTCACAAAAGCTAATAAATGATTTTGTTTCTTTTATATCAAATGCTACAAAATTATATGGCGGGTCATGAATAGCAAGTGTTGCTTTATCAGTACGCATAAGCAAATCTATATCATTTTTATTTGAGGCGTCTAAACATGCAATACGATGCCCATGAACTTTATCTTCATACACAGCATTATTTTTAAATCTACTGAATGGAAGTAGTAGTTCATATAGTTTTTTATTTTTAGTTAAATCAGGTATTGGGAAATTAATCATTTTTATTTGTTTCATCTATAAAATCTAACACAACAGAGCCTTCTCTTAAAATCTTATTATTTATACAATCGTATATTGTTGAGCTCAATATATTTTTTTTATCTTTATCATCAACCGCTATAATATCTACTGTATCCTTATACATTTTTATGATATTATAACTATCACTTATAGTTGCAATTCCAGATGGATTAGCAGAAGGTGCTACTACTGCCTTGCTATTTGTATGCTCTATAATATTTTCTATTAATTCATTTTTAACAATTCTTATAGCAACTGTATCTTTGAGATAAATGAGTTTATTTTTAAGACTACTTTTTAATGGCAATATAAATGTAATCATACCCGGGATATATTTTTTAATATTATTTGGTATAGGCATATCAGAAAATTTTGCAACATCGTTGATACTATTTAACAATATCAAAAAAGGTTTATTTTCATCACGACCCTTTATTTCATAAATATTTTTTATAGCATCACTATTAAAAGCATCTGCGATAATTCCATATACTGTATCGGTCGGGACAATAGCAAGCCCACCATCATTTAGTATATTGGCTATATTTATTGATATTTCATTTATATTATTTTTACTAATTTCTACTATCATAACAATTATTTTTTAATTATCATAGGATAAACAAAAACAGAGGATACCCCCCTTCTTTTGGCATTCATTAAAGCAATGTATGATTCAGATATTTCATTTTCTATTTTATCTCGTCTATACGAATATTTATATTTTACACATACCAAACCCGCACTAACAGAAAATTTCACAACAACACCATCGACAAATATATCTATTTTACTTATATTAGATTTGATATCATCAACAATATCTTCTACTTTATCCTCTGTCGTACGCTTATAAACAATCATAAACTCATCATTATCAAATTTTGACACAAGGTCTTTTTTACTTGTATTTTTTTTAATAATATCTGAAATACTAGAAAATATTTCATTTAAAACTTTTTTATCAAATGACTTTTTAAAATCATTTAAATAATCTATTTCAAAAAGCACATAAATAAGCGAATCCTCATACTCAATAGCTTCATGCAATATGATATCTAATCTTTCAAAAAATTCTTTTTTATTTATAAGACCTGTAACCGTATCTGTTCGAATTAAACTATCATATTTTATTTTTTGATTTAAAAAATGTGCTAAATTTATATCACCTACTAATGTTACAGCATCAAGTTCAATCTCTAGGTTTTTAATTTTTTTAATAGATTCACGACTGCTAATATTATATTCTTTTATTTTCAAAGCTGTATTTATTTTTGAAATTAAATCAAGCTCATCAAATGGTATAAAAATTATACTATCTACTTCTAAAGCATTAGATTTTTCAATAAATTCAACATCTTTATATGGCGTTGATACTAATACTATTGGTATTGATTTTGTATCCCCACTCTCTTTTAATTCGGCAACCAAATCAAGCCCACTACCTTGCATTATATCTGCATCTATTAATATAACATCTATATTATTCTCACTTGCAAGTCTTATGCCCTTGTTTTTCTCATTCGTAGAATAAACGATATAATGTAGCTCAATGAGTATATCTGTTATACGCTTTAATATTTCTTCCCGATGTTCTACAACGAGTATTTTATTTTTTTTCATTATTAATATAATAAATCAAACGTTTAAATTTTTCAAGTGTATTATATAAAGCATAGATAAATAAAAACCTATATGATAGTTCCACTTGGTATTATTGTATTTTTTGGTATAATTACAATACCATCGCGTATTACATACAAAACATCATCATGTTTGTCTAATTTTCCCTTGTTAGTTATAACAACATTATCACCTATACGAACATTTTTATCGATAATAACATTATGCATAGTACAATTTTCGCCAAGCCCGAGGGGATGTTTCCCTTTTACTTTGTTCTTTTCAATTTCCTCATCGCTATCATAATAATCACTACCCATCATAACAACTCTATCTAATATACAATTATTTCTTATAATAGAACGTACACCGATAACAGATTGTTTTATAGATGACTGACCAATATAACAACCATTTGCAATTAACGTCTCAGAAATATTAGACTCAGTTATCTTTGAAGCAGATAAATATCTAGTATTTGTATATATAGGTGCTTTATCATCATAGAAATCAAATGGTGGCTCTTTACTTGCAAAAGCAAGGTTCGTTTCAAAATATGCTTTAATAGTACCAACATCTTCCCAATAACCATTAAATACATAACCATAAACTTTATGTTTTTTTATGGCAAACGGTATTATATCACTACCAAAATCTATCATTTTTGTATCTTTGAATAAATCATACAAAACATGTTTCTTAAAAATATAAATACCCATAGAACCAAGATATTCTTTATCACTATCTTTATCTACATTGAGTGATATTTTTTGTTTATCAGTAATCTTTAATTTATCTAATACTGCTTCATCTTTTGGTTTTTCACAAAATTCAATTATCTTAGAATCTTCATCTATACGCATAACACCAAAGCCACCAGCATCAGCCTTATTGACAGCAACAGTAGAAACGACAATATCAGCATCTTTCTCTTTCATGAAATCCAAAAGGCAGCTATAGTCCATCCTATAAACTTGATCGCCCGACAATATGACGACATATTCCAAATCTTCATGTTCAAAATGAAGCATATTTTTTCTAACAGCATCAGCCGTACCCTGATACCAATCTATACTAGTATCTGTCTGTTCAGCAGCTAATATACTAATATGGCCGCTTGAAAATGGGTCAAACTGATAGGCATTATAAATATGATTATTCAATGAAGCACTATTAAATTGTGTTAATACATATATAGAACGCATACCACTATTTATACAATTTGATACAGGTATATCAATCATCCTATATTGACTACCTAGAGGTACAGCGGGCTTAGAACGGTCTCTTACTAACGGGTAAAGCCTCGTTCCACGCCCACCGCCGAGTATAATAGCAACAGTATTTTTTGTTTTCATAATTTATTCCCCTCATACCTCTTATATTAATAGTATACTAAATATATATAAATTAAGCAAATATTCATGCTATTATTTTGATATACGTATATTTACAATCTTTTCTTCAAACTTTTTAGTTTTCACTCTTATCTTTATGTTAGAAGCCTCTTCAATAGAGTTTATAGTCTTTACCCAAAATGAATATAGCCCACCCTCTAATGAGAATACAGTATCACCTATAATTTCTGCAGGCCCATCAATATCGATAGAAACCGCTAGATTTATATATGGCAATCTATTTCCACATTGGTCAACAGCCTTTATTGTAATACGAGTTGCATCCCAAGCACTGCCATTTTTCACAGCATTCAAGCAATCATCATCTGCAATTACTTCTAAATTTGAAAATAGAGGATTCTTTACAAACTGTCTTTCTATCGCAACTTTCCCATCAATAAAACCAACCAACTTTATATCATCCCATACATTCCAATCCTGAGCCCCTATCAAACGATCATCAAAAACCTCAAATACTATAGGCGGATATCTCAACCCCATAAATCTATTACTCTGTGGATATTCTCTTTTGAGTAATTTTCCACCATGATATATATCTACATAATCACAATTTGTAGATATAACTAATGGAATAACACCACCAACATTTCTCTCACCTCGAGCAAATATACTTATAGGCTCTAAATATACTTTAGTTTTATTGTCAATTTGTGACGCATAGGCTGTCCCTGCAAATTTTAAATTCCTAAAAATATCAGCTACACCATGATAGCAAAATCTATCACCCGAGCCAAAATTATAATGAGTATGATAATCAAAAGCACACCAACCTGTCGCACCTGCTACCTCATCACTTTTAGCAACAGCATCTATAATTCTATAATGACGAAGTGTATGCTCCATCTGTCTTTCTTCACAATCATTCATCTTTGTTGGAAACATATGCCCATTATATTCTGTTATCATATAAGGAACAAGTTTATCAAGCCCAGTAATAGCACGTTGAGAACGCATTGGGTCAAGTTTCCCATCATGATTAAAGTCATTCATAACATAAACATCTTCAATAAGTTCACTATTTAGATTACATCTAGTACCACCTGTAGCCCTAGTATTATCAAGAGATTTTGCCATAGTATTTGTTCTTGTATAAAAATCATGATTGTCAGCACTTTCATTTATACGTGTCCCCCACATAATAATTGAAGGATGATGATAATCTCGCTCTACCATATCTTTCACATCATTTACAGAAACATCTTGCCAATTTTTATTACCTATATGTTCCCACCCAGGTATCTCTTCTATAACAAGAAGCCCTATTTCATCACATCTATCCAAAAAATGTCTCGACTGCGGATAATGCGATGTTCTAACGAGATTCAAAGCCATATCATTTTTTAATATATCAGCATCACGCTTTTGTACACGGCTTGGCATAGCATATCCAACAAATGGATAACTTTGATGCCTATTAAGCCCACAAAGATTTATTTTATTTCCATTTAAGAAAAAGCCTTCGCCATTAAAGACAGCAGTTCTAAAACCAATATTATGGCTAATAGAATCCTTATTTGATAAACTAACTTCAACTTTATATAAATTAGGATTATCTATATCCCATAATTTAATATTTTCTTTTACATTAAAAGAAATATCCTTTTCCTCAAAACATTGCCCAGATAAAACGATATCCTCTTTATGCTCATGTATAACATTAGAGCCATCATATATTTTTATATTTATATTTTCTTTGACATCTTTTTTCTTTTCGCTATTTCTAATTATTATTTTACCACAGACTTTAGCATCAGACAAACCTGTAAGCATAGATTTTTCGATAGATATATCAGAGGCAACAATTATCTGTACTTCACGATATATACCACCATAGCATAAATAATCTATATTAGCCCCAAATGGTGGGATATCTTTACGCTCTGTAGAATCAAGTTTCACAGATATCAAATTATCACTGTCTTTTTTAAGTGCATCAGTTATATCATGAGTAAAAGGAGTATAGCCCCCTTTATGTTCACCAAAACTTTTACCATTAACAAATATTTCTGCCGCAGACATAGCAGCCTCAAAGTGTATTAAAATCCTTTTATTTTCAAATGATTTATCCCAGTTTAATACTCGCTGATAACCCGACACAAACCAAGAACTATCCTCATCAAAATAATGAAGGTCAACCTCTTTTACATTATGTGGCAGATTGACTATTTCCGCTTCCTTCAAACTATCTTTTAAAACGTCAGTCCATTTTGTATGAAATAACCAATCACTATTAAAACCTATAACATGTCTCATAAAACAATAACTCCTAATATTAATTTAAAAATCATAACTACTTTACTCTTTAACAGAACCACTTGTAATACCCGATATAAAATATTTCTGTAGTGTAAGAAAAACTATCATAATAGGTACAACAGCAAACATAGCCCCTGCCATAATCTGCCCATAATCTATTCTTGTATCACCTTTGAGAAGGGCTAAAGCCACAGGTAACGTGTATTTTTCAACATCATTTAATACAATAAGTGGCCAAGTAAAATTGCTCCACTGCGTTACAAACATATATATCCCAAGTGCGGTAAGAGCAGGTATCATCAATGGCATTGCTATTTTATAAAATATTTTCCATTCACTAGCCCCATCAATACGAGCCGCCTCAAGTAAAGCAGTTGGAACAGCATGAAAGTTTTGCCTCATCAAAAATATACCAAATGCTCCAGCTATATCTGGCAATATTATAGCCAAATGTGTATTATTAAGACCAAATGTATTCATCATCCTATAAAGTGGAACAAGTTTTGTATTCCCTGGTATCATCAAAGCAAGCATCAATATAACAAATATTACATCACGCCCTTTGAATCTAAACTTAGATAAAGAATATGCCGCCATAGAACATACAAACAAATTAAGGGCTGTAAATATTACAGCTATTTTTATAGAATTAAACAAAGCACTCCATATAGGCACTCTATTTTGAAGAGATACTAAGTTTTTGACAAAGTGATCACCAAACCAAAATGGCGGAGGAAACATTACAACATTACCCGAGGGATGGCTTGCTGCAATAAACATAAACACTATGGGATATACACAAGCTAAAGCAAATATAGCCATAAAAACATATACCAAAATTGTTCTTATATTTTTCATTATTTTTCCTTCCCCTAACAATATTATAGCCTTAACGAAAATTAACTATCATAAGTATACTTGTATTAAGTATAGTATATTTTAGCCCCTCTCCAAAAGTTTATACATAGATCAACGCTAAATTAAAT
>CAMRBQ010000047.1 GCA_947040495.1 uncultured Spirochaetia bacterium | reverse complement strand
CGCAATTTTAGCATTCGTTGCTATGATGATACTGTTATGTGCCGCTTTCGATATATTTTTGTCCCATCGGGTTTCCCGACCAATAATCATTTTATATTATATTTTTTATGATGAAACGTTTTAGCGATTATAGCCTTTCAACTTATCTAAGATGTCCTCGTAAATTTTATTACAAGTATATTGAAAAAGTTAAAATAGAAAAAAAATCTCTTTCTATTAGTATGATATTTGGTAATATTATTCATAATGCATGTAAGGACCTTTATATACTAAAAATTGAAGATAGAACCATAGATAACTTGCAAAAAATATTTCGACAATATTGGAAAAAAAGCCCAATACGTAAACTCTTTAATAATTTAGAAGAAGAAAGGCAGATGGGACTACGTGGTCTAGTCATGCTTGAAAATTTCTATAAATCATTTGGAACCAAAACTCCATTTCAAATAGAGGGATATGTCGAATATAAAATTGGAGAATATGTTTTATTTGGCCGTATAGATAGAATAGATTCTGAGGAAGACGGCTCTTTGTCTATAGTTGATTATAAAACAGGCTCATACAATGAAGAAAGTGATGAGTTGGAGAGAGAATTAAAAACTGTACAGATTAGGTTATATGCTGTTTTGCTCTATGGGAATCATCGAATAGTGAATAATGGTAGTTTCTATTATTATCATGATAATTTTTTTGATATGATAGAATTTACTGAAGAAAAAATAAAATATGATACTTCTTTTTTTCATGAGGTTATAACAGATATACAGTTTAATAGGGATTTTATAATACAGCCAAGTTTTCATTGTAAGTTTTGTGATTTTTTTGATATATGCCAAAAAAGCGATGTAAAAATGGAATATTTAGAAAATCCAACTAAAAAATTTGATGAAAATTTTTGAAAATAAAAATATGATAAATATTATAGTTATTTAAAAAATAGTATTTTTAATATATAATTATTGAAATAGTTTTGCAAGAGGAATCTTAATGGATAAGAAGATAGCAAAAGCAGTTATATTTGATTTTGATGGTACACTTGTTGATAGTGAGCCAGTTCATATTATTGCTTGGAAAAAGGCTGGCGATATATTTAATGTGCCGAAAGATTTTGATTATAGCATTGGTCTCGGAGCATCAGATAAAGAACTTTCAAATATTATTGTTGAGAAGTACAATGTCGATGAAAAAATACTCGATGAAAAAAATAAAATACTCTCAGAGATGGGTAATGCTGCTTATACAGTTTATGATAAAGTATTTGAAACGATAAAAAAATTGTATGACATGTCAATACCAATGGCTATCGCATCAAATAGTAGTGAAGAATATATTAGAAAAATATCTTCTCATGTTGGTATTGATAAATATATAAATTATTATTGTGGATATTCTCTACTTAATGATAAAATAAAAGCAAAGCCTAGTGCTGATTTATATATCAGTGCATTAAATCTTTTAAATATCGAGGCTCAATATTGTATATCTGTAGAAGATAGTATGTTTGGAATACAGTCTTCAAAAAATGCGGGTATTTTTACATTTGGAATTACAAATACATTTGATGAACATAAGTTAAAAGATAGCAATCATATAATTACAAGGATAGATGAAATATTTAATTATATTGATTTTATAAAATAAAAATGAGTTCACGTACATTAACAGTTATTATATTTACCCTCTTAGTAATATCTTCTGTATTAATTATTTCATATGGTATATTTAAAAAACATAATGAATGGCAGATGTTTGAAGCAAGTAAATCGGGGGAGTTTAAAAAATTAGCATTATCTATTTTACGCTCTAAGACAGATGTAAATAAAAAAGACAAATATGGCTTCACCCCAATTATGTATGCGGCAAATATGGGCAACTATACAACATTTCGGTTTCTTTTTAATATGAAAGCTGATATAACTGTGGAAACAAAAGATGGCGAGGGGTTGTTACTACTGGCCGCAGGTAGCAAGCAAAATGTCATACCAAGTCCTTATAGCGATAAAGATAGGGCACTTATTATTCATCTGCTACTTTCTCGTGGTATGGATATAAATGTAGAGAGTAGTATAGGTAGAATGCCTCTCTCTTATGCAAGTGGATGTGGTTATACAGAGACTGTGTACTTTCTTTTAAATAATAGATCCATAGTTAACAATATAGATAAAAAAGGATATAGTGCCTTATCTCTGGCTATACAAAATGAACACCCTATAGTATCAAGGATATTACTTGAAAATGGTGCTTTGTTAAAGGAATTATTATAATTTGTGAATTTTTTATAATTGATGTAATATGTAGAAAATTTAAATATAATTTTAAGGAAGATCAATTATGGAAAAAAAATTATTAATGTATGAAGGGAAGGCAAAAAAAGTTTATTCTACAGATGATGAAAATCTTGTCATTATTTATTATAAAGATGATGCTACAGCAGGCAATGGCGAAAAAAAAGGCACTATAGAAAATAAGGGTATAATTAATAATAAAGTTACAGTATTGCTTTTTAAGATGCTTGAAAAAAATGGTATAAAAACACATTTTAAAGAAATGATTAGCGATAGAGAACAAGTTTGTGATAAAGTTGATATTATTATGCTTGAAGTGATTGTAAGAAATGTCATAGCGGGTTCTATGGCTAAGAGGCTTCATATTGAAGAGGGTACAAAAATAAAAAATACTATTTTTGAGATTTGTTATAAAAGTGATGAATGTGGCGACCCATTAATAAATGACCATCATGCTGTGGCTCTTGGGATTGCTACATATGATGAACTAAAAGAAATATATAGCATAACAGAAAAGATAAATAAACTTTTACAAAAAATATATGATGAGCATAATATAACATTAGTCGATTTTAAAATAGAGTTTGGCAGAGATAAAGATGGCAATATTTTATTAGCTGATGAGATAACCCCAGACACATGCAGGCTTTGGGATAAGACTACAGGTTATAAACTCGACAAAGATAGATTCCGCCGAGATTATGGCAATGTTGAAGAAGCATATATAGAAATATTAAAACGCCTAGATTCCTAGTACTGCGTACGCTTAAGTTGCACATTATATAGCTATCTAACATACAATATTATTATGTTTTAGATTGCATTTATAATGTCCTACTTAAGTGGTGGCAAGCCTGCGGCACTTTTATGATTGCAGTGGCAGAATCTAATAGTAGAGCAAATACTATTGTCCCTAAGAAAAAATATTGAAAATTTGAAAGCATCATTAGGATAAATTGTTCTTCCCCTATGAATAAGATATTGACGTTGTCTATAAATTTTGGGTTTATTATCTTTTTATTTAATAGCCATAAAAATGCAAGTGCTATTGAAATAATATCTACAACTATTGATGTTAGCATGACACTTTTGTTATATCTTCCTTCAATCAATTTTATAATTTCTCTTATAATGCCTAATGCACTAAATAATATAAGCATAGACCAACTATTTCTAATAACTTCAATATTAAATATTGATATAAATTCATTTGTTGTTGTTCTTAAAAATATTCCAAAAAATTGAGGCACGAGTAAAAATACAATTAAAAAAATTATTATTAATCCTATCCCCGCTATTGGTTGCCACTTTGCTATTGTCTGATTTTTATTTGGGGCAGGGGGTAGATTATCTAGGCTAACTACATCATTTATTTTAATATCTTTGTGATAGAAAAAGGCAAATAATAATGTTACAAATGAAAATGCAAAAATGAGTCCTGATATAATTTTAGTAAACCATTCTAATATACTTTCATACCATAACATTGGTGGTGGTAAAATAATTTGAATAATTATAGCGGAAAGGCATATACCAAATATAGTAGAGATACATACTATTTTTAATATTGATTTATAAGTTGAATAATAAGGATACCCTATCAAACAATTTTTATTGTCGGTATTGTATATTTCGGTAATCTCTTGTGGGCTGCCTAACTCCGTTAAAACAACTTTGATGTCTTTTTCTGTTGCCAAAATATCACCACAACGTTCGGTAAGCATATCATCGATTAAACTTCTTAGCTCATTAGAAACATCATTTCTAATCTTAGTAGGCATTCTTTTTGTTACAGCATAAATATATCTTTCTATTAAGTCATTTGTCATTTGCTATCTCCTTCGATTAATTTATTTACATTTTTTGAAAAATCATGCCAATGCTTTTTAACTTTATCAAGTACTATGAATCCATTTTTAGATATTTTATAATATTTTCTTGGTTTAGACTCACTTGTCTTCCATTCGCTTTGAAGTAAACCTTGAGATTCTAACCTTCTCATTAAAGGATATAAAGTATTAGCTTCGATTGGGATGCCTTCATTTTGCATTTTTTTTATGAGTTCATATCCATATGCAGGTTTTTTTAATTGGCTCAAAACCAAAAGAATCAATGTGCCTCGTCTGAGTTCTAATATTAAACTAGAAACAATTTCATCATTATTCATTATTTCCTCATGCTTTATTATTGTTTATAATATATAGTGTAGTACACAGTATGTCAATAAGTAAATCGTATTTTTTATGAATATATGCGAGTATTAAATAGCTTTATTTTGTCCTATTTAAGCGGCAGCCAACTTAAATATATTTATGTTTTAGATTGCATTATAATGTCCAACTTAAGCCTACGCAGTAGTAAATATTATTATAAGAGGTTAGATGGTGGTAGCGTAAATAAAGTAAAATATTCGATATTGCCTTTTGCCCCTTTGATAGGGGAGAGGCATGAGTTTACAACTTCAAAGCCATGGTTTTTTATATCTTCTTTACATTTATTAAAAATACTTTCTCTTAAATTATCATCCCTAATAATTCCACCTTTGCCAATACTACCTTTTTCAGATTCAAATTGTGGTTTTATAAGGCTTATCCAAGATTCCATATCATAGAGCATTGTTTTTATTATATCAGCAAATTTTGTGATAGAAATAAAAGAAACATCGCTTACAATTATACTTGGTATTTCATCAAATATATCTCGAGTAATATTTTTAATATTTGTTTTTTCTATAGAGATAACCCTTTCATCTTTTCTAAGTTTATAGGCAAGCTGATTATGCCCGACATCGATAGCATACACTTTTTTGGCCCCATGTCTAAGCAGGCAATCTGTAAAGCCGCCAGTAGAAGAGCCTATATCCAAACATATTTTTTCTTTTATATCTACATTAAATTCTTTGATAGCATGTTCGAGCTTATTGCCACCACGGGAGACATAACTGCTACTATCATCAACAGTTATTATATCAGACTCTGATACAAGAAAACTTTTTTGTCTTACAGTAATATTATTTACTTTTACCTTTGAGGCGAGTATTAAATTTTGAGCCCTCGTTCTAGTTTCTATATAGCCGTTTATTAGCATTTGTTCATCAAGTCTTTTTTTTATCTTACTCATTATATTTATAGTTTATCTGTAATTTTATTTTTTACAACTTTGAATGCTTCTTAATTATAAATGAAAAAGTATTTCAATATCTTTAATCTATAAATATTTAATGTTCAAAATAGAGTTGTAAATTAATTGTTTAGAATATAAAATTATCATATGCAAATAGTTCTCGCATCGTCATCAAAAGCAAGACTTAAACTTTTAGGGCAAATTGGAATTGAGCCTATAATAAAACTGCCTTCTATTATTGAAGATATATATTTTATAGATAAGGCGCTTTATAATAAAGCTGTTGTCAATCTTGCTATTGCTAAGGCTTCTGATGCCGCTAATAATTTTCATAATAATATAATAATAGGTGCGGATACAATAATCGTATATAAAGGTGAAATATTTCAAAAACCAAAAACAACAGTAGAAGCAAAAGAAACTATTACTATATTATCTGGTAAGACCCATACTGTTGTAACGGGGCTTTGTATGATAAATACAGCAACAAATAAAAAACTTTCTTCATATACAGAAACTACTGTTAAATTTAGAAAACTCACAGAAGTTGAAATTGAATGGTATATGAGTTCTAGGGAATCGATGGAACATGCGGGCTCATATTCGATACAGGGCAAGGCTGGTTTATTTGTCGATAGTATAGAGGGTTCATATTCTAATGTTGTTGGGCTTCCACTTAATGTTGTTGGCGATTATTTAAATAAACTTGACTACAAATGGCTCTAAGGCTTGCTGCCGATTAAGTAGATCGAATTAATGCATTAATAATATTTTTCTATTTATACATTTTAATATTTATGTAACATTCCAATATGTCTAATCAAAAAAAAATATTTATGTTTCAAATTGCATTTAATATATGCAACTTAAGCCTAACCAGTAGTTAGAGTTTGTATGTACTATAGGCGTATGCTATTACAGCACTAGCGGCGGATACATTAAGCGAATCAAAACCAGTAGGCGAGGCAATACATATTGACCCATCTGCATGTTTTTGTAAAAGCGACCTAACACCATTATGTTCATTTCCTAATATTACAGCCATGGGGCAATCAAACTTCATATTCTCTAATTTGCTATCGCCTTTTTCACTTGCATAATAAACCCAAAATTTATTATCTTTAAGATATTTGACTACATTCACCAAATTAGTTTCTATAAGTATAGGTATATGGTATGCTGCTCCCGAAGATATTTCATATACTTTTTCATTTATAGGGGCACTGTTATTTTTTGGAACAATTATAGCATCTATACCAAAAAAATGTGCATTTCTTATTACAGCACCATAATTATGTATATCTGTTATTCCATCCAAAATAAAAACAATAGGATTTTTTTTGTTATTTAATGCTGTTGATAAAACAGAGATTAGAGAATTTTTTTGATTATCTTTTATATATGCAACTATACCAGATTTTTTTTCTGTTGTATATTTGGCATCATTTGTAGAGCCGTATTTTATAGGTATATTTTTTGATGTAGCTAATGAAATGATATCTTTATTTCGACTATTCTTTTCATCAGATATTTCAATTGAAATCACTATATTTTTATTTATGGCTTCAACTATGGCATTTTTTGATGTTATAAACATTTATTTATTCTTCTTTATTTTAGATATAAAAAAACTATCACTATAATTTTATAATAAAAAACTATAGCGACAGTTATTCTATATCATAGATTGTATTATTTCAATACAAATTAAAGTTTTGGTCCTAATTTAATACCAACTTGGAAGCCCATATGAAATGCTTCTGGACTTGCTTCATATAGTTCATTACCAACTTTAAAATCATAACCAGTATTAAATGTAAATACCATAGATGTTTTTGTATCTATAAAAAGTGAATAATCAAGAACAAATTTTACATATGGTGTCATAGATATATCATCATCATCTATTTCTTGACCACCAGTTAGAAAAATTTCATCCTCAAATAATAAAGTACCACTCATAACTCCACTTATAGGTATTTTAACACCGCCGCCAATTCCTATAGAAAAATTATTTATATTGAATGCTGGTAGTACGCCAACTATAACACTATGTATATATGTCCCTGCTGTAATATCCCCTGTGATATTACCTATTATTGGATAGTCACCACTTATGTCATAGATATTGGCAGCAGCAGAAAAATTATAGCCTACTTCTCCCATTACAGAGACGCCTCTTCTGTCATCAAAATCAAATAAATAGCCTGCTTGCACTGTTGTATATATATTATAGGTATTGTCAAAGTTGTATTTATCTTTATTATAAACAACAGGGAAACTTGAACCTATATTTATACTACGTGTATAGCCACTATTATTTTGGGCAAAGATTGATATCGCCGAGATAAAAATTAAAGCCACCACGAAAAATAACAATTTAATTTTTTGCATGATTAGACCCCTAAACGTTTGTAAACATATTATAATTGTTTAGAAGGTATAGTCAAGCTATTTAAAAAATAAAATCATGTTGAAATTATTTCTTTATAAATGATTTTAGAGCCTTGGTCCAAATTTAATACCAACTTGAAAGCCTAAATAATATGCCTCTGGGCTTGCTTGATATGGCTCATCACCAACTCCAAAATCATAACCAGTATTAATACCGAATACTATTGATGTTCTTGTGTCTACAAAAAGTGAATAGTCAACAACTAGTTTTAAATATGGTGTTACATTTATATTGTCTTCTATTTTTCTACCACTAATATTATAACTGGATGAATCTAAATCTGTATATTCTAAGTATGTTACACCATCTACAGGGACTTTAACACCAGTTCCTAATCCTATAGAAAAATTATGTATATTAAATGTTGGCATTATACCAAAAACAATACTATGTACATATGTTCCTGTTTTAACTTCGTTGCCGAATATTTCAGAGGTATTGCCTGTTATAGATAGATTATATCCAATCTCTCCTATTATTGAAGCACCCATTTTTTCAGCAAAATTAAATAAATATCCTGCTTGAAATGTTGAATATGTATTATTGGCAAAATCATATTTATCTCTATCATAACTCATAGGGAATGTATCCCCTGCATTTATACTAACTATAGCACCACTATTGTTTTGAGCGAAGATAGAGTACATCGACATAAAAGTAAATGTAAGTGTCAGAAATATCAATTTTATTTTTTTCATATTATTTCTCCCATAAATATTTGTAGACAAAATATAATTCATTGAATGATAAAATCAAGGTATAAAAGAAACAGTAATCCCTTCCAAATCCCTCTTATATCTTAATTTTTATATTAATGTGATTTATAATGATTTTATAATATCAATAGTTCTCATAGATGCGCCTTTGTTTTGTGATAAAAGTTTATTAGCTTTTATACCAAGTGCTTTTGAACTTTTTCTATCATTATAGCAATTATTTATTATTTTAGATAATTTTTTTATATCATCATCGCTTGTAAATACAGACTCTTTCATATAAGTAAACATCTCTTGAAAGTTTGACATATAAGAACCAACAATAACAGGCTTTTTAAAATAAATTGCCTCTAATATATTATGCCCTTGTATATTCTTTGAAAAACTACCACCCATAATAACAATATCTGAACTTTTATACCAATATAAAAGCTCCCCTATTATATCAATAATAATGCCATCTTCTGTAATCTCATCTTTATGAGTATATAAAGAGAGATTATAATTATATTTTTTTGCAATGTTTTGAATATCTTTACCACGTGTAATATTTCTTGGCACTATCACAACATAAACTTTATCTTTTATATTCGCATCACTTATAGCCTGTAAAAATAATTCTTCTTCGTTTTCATGGCTACTACCAATAACTATTATATATTTATCTTTTGGTATAATATTATTTATAATATCATATTTTTCTTTTAGTATTTTATATTCGATATCATATTTTAAATTCCCTGTTACAGTTATAAGATTTGTAGGCATTCCTATTGTAATCATATTTTTTTTGTCTATTTCACTTTGTGCGAGTATTTTTGTATAGAGTTTATAATAATTTTTTAGAAATGCTTTGGCTATAGGGTTTTCATATCCCTTTAATTCTTTGAATCCTATTCTGCCATTAATCAAATATAATGGTATATCTTTTTTTTGTATTTCATAAATAAGTGAAGGCCATATCTCTATTTCTACTATTATCATATATTTTGGAGATATTATTTTTATGAGCCTTCTTACAAAAATTGATGCATCTAATGAATTATAAAATATAATAACATTATCGTCATACATTTTGCTTGCCATTTCATGACCTGTCGATGTAGTCGTAGAAAGATAGATACTATAGCCCACACTAATAAAATTTTCTATAACTTCTTTAACAACAACAACTTCACCAACACTTGCAGCATGTATCCATATAGAGCGATTAGATATTTTTGGTGGATATTTGAATCCCAGTCTATAAAAATGCCCCATCCTTACACTTTTATTAAAAATAGATGATATAAGAAATATTGATAAAATAAACGGGTAGATTATTATCATTATTAGGTTATAAATAAAATTAATTAAAAACATTTTGACCCACTTATTATTCTGACATATAAAGATAAAGCATTATCATTAAATTTCTTAATATCTCTAGGTTATCAATTTATATATCATACAAAAACAAAGTCAAGATATTATATATATAGAGATATCTTGTATAAAAAAATAATTGTATTTTTGTTGTTGTTATGCTATAATCTAGTGTCATGAAAGGGTGCTTAGCTCAGATGGGAGAGCGGCTGCTTGACGTGCAGTAGGCCGGCGGTTCGATCCCGTCAGTACCCAATTTATATAATTTTGGAATATGATACAAATGTCTAAGATAATTGCTATAGCAAATCAAAAGGGTGGGGTAGGTAAAACTACTACTGCTATTAATCTAAGTGCATGTATTTCTCAGATGGGGAAAAAAGTCTTACTTATAGATATAGACCCACAGGGCAATGCCTCTTCTGGACTTGGTATTGATAGAGAAAATGTAGAATATAGTGTATATGATATATTACTCGAAGATGTAGAAGCTAAAAAAACCATCTTAAAAACTTATATTCCCACTCTTGATATTATACCTGCTACAAGCGACCTAGTTGGGGCTCAAGTTGAACTTGTCAATGAGATGGGGCGTGAATATAAATTAAAAAGTGCATTGGAATATCTAAAATTAGATTATGATTATATATTTATAGATTCTCCACCAACATTGGGGATACTAACAGTCAATGCCCTTACAGCGGCGGATTCTGTTTTAATACCTATTCAATGTGAGTTTTATGCCCTTGAAGGTGTAACCGACCTTATTAATACTATTGAACTTGTCAGGAAAAATCTTAATCCTTCGCTTGATGTACAAGGGGTTCTTTTAACAATGTTTGATTCAAGGACAAATTTAAGTGCTGATGTAGTCAAAGAAGTTGTTAAATATTTCAAAGAAAAAACATATAAAACTATGATACCACGCAATGTTAGGCTAAGTGAAGCCCCGTCCCATGGTAAGGCAATTGAGGATTACGACTCTCAATCAATTGGTGCTAGAAGCTATAAAGAGTTTGCCAAAGAGTTTTTATCCACTGAATAATACTGTTTATGTTTTAGTTGTAGATGAAAAATTCATTATAACATTTTGATATATTTTTTAAATTACTGTTTGCATCATGCTAATTTTAAATAAAAATGCTGTTAACACTAGATTATATTTTTATTTAATATATATTAAACAAAATAATTTATTATTGAAAAATGTTTTAGGAAACAGTGGAAAATGATTAAGGCTAAGATTATAGGGGCAACGGGGTATGGTGGCGTAGGTGCGATAGAAATTTTATCGAATCATCCTCTTGTGGAACTTGTTTCTATTTCTGCGACTCAAGATATAGGCAAACACATAAATGATTTATACCCACATCTTAATGGGATATGTGAGTTAGAGATTGATGACCCTGACAACGATGTAGAATGTGATGTTCTTTTTCTTGCGACCCCTGATGGGGTTGGGATGGGCTATGCTGATAAATATTATAATAATAATATTAAAATCATAGACTATTCGGGCGATTTTCGATTTAACACTGAAGATTTATATAATGAATATAGCAGACGTATTGGTAAAAATATAGCACATAAAAGTAGCCATTTGCTCAAAGAATCTGTATATGGCGTGGCTGAGCTACATAGAAATAATATTTCAAAATCTTCTATAGTTGGCAATGCGGGGTGTTTTGCTGTATCTTCAATATTGGCAATAGCACCTGCTTTAAAAGAAAATCTCATAGATTATAATAGCATTATTTTTGATGCGAAGACGGGTATCTCTGGTGCTGGTAAAAAAGCAACAGATGCATATCATTATCCACATCGATATGAACAGATGAATGCATATAAAATAGCGACACATCAGCATGTTATGGAAATAGAGAATGAGATTTCAAAGATTATCAAAAAAAATATTGCAGTAACATTTACAGCACAGGTCTTGCCAATAGTTCGGGGCATTATGACGACTGTATATGCTCGATTAAATGAAAATGTTGACTATGAAAAATTATTCAATGCTTATAAACAATTTTACCAAAATGATAGTTTCATAGATTTATATGGAATGGCTGATAATGTTGGCTCGAGACATGTACGAGGTAGCAATAAATGTGCCCTTTGGATTAATGTAGATACACGTACTAATATGATGGTAATTGTATCGCATATTGATAATTTAATGAAAGGGCAGGCATCAAATGCTATTCAAAATATGAATGTTATGTTTGGTTTTGATGAGGGCTTAGGCTTGAGGTTTATACCGAGTTATCCTTAGAATACTATATGTTAGGATTGAAATGATTATATGAGTTTAATTTACATATCTTTTATTTTTTTAATATTTTTAGTCATATTTTTACTATTCGCTTTTGTTTTGTCGGCTAGATTTTTAAAATCTTTTATAAGTTGGATTGTTAAAATTTTTGCAGGTGATGGGGAAGAATGCCCTTTTTGCCATAATAAACATTCTATGTTATCTTTTGTAACAGACAAATCTCATAAGAAGGTATGTCAAAAATGTGGCTTTTCTATCGAAGTTGATGATGATGGAGTAGAAAAACATTCATAATATTATATATATGTGAATTTAATAATAGATTATGAAGACATCTAAATTTTAATATATATTTGTCCGATCATATTAACCTTAAAACAGGGAATAACTAATGAAAAATGCTAAACCGCTGATATTGGCTATAGATGATGAGCATAATATCCGAGATTTATTGAAGTACACACTTGAGCCGCATGATATGGAAGTTATAACAGCTGAAAATGGGCGCGCTGCTATCACGATATTAGAGAATGAAGATGTCGATGTTATAATAACAGATTTACTTATGCCTTCGATGACAGGGCTTGCACTTATACGCGAGCTTAAAAAGAGAAAGTCTAGTATACCGATTATAATAATAACCGCTTATAGTAATAGCGATATGGTTCAAGAGATTGTGAAAGAGGGCGTATTTAGATTAATTGAAAAACCATTAGATTTTGAAATATTAGTGCCTATTGTAAAAAGTGCATTAGAGCTAGAAAAATAATATATTAATAAGTTTCTTTAATAGTCCAGCCAAATATACCTGGAAAAAAACCTGATATCCCTGTGCTTGATGTTTGTATATTGTCGAATCTATTATGTACATATATAAGTGCCTTTGATGACCATAAAAATAGATAAGGCTGGTCTTCATACATGAGCCTATGTATTTCTTTTAAAACTTCAGTTCTTTTTTCTCTATCAAATATTAATGTGTTTGATTCTGATAGTCTATCTACCTCTTCATTTTTATAACTTATATAGTTGAGCCCCGTTTCAATATTTCTCGAATGGAATATGTCAGTAGGGTCTGGGTCAATTGATAGACTCCAAGCCAAAAGTACAGCATCAAAATCTTTGTTATTTATTCTTTGAGTAAATGATGACCATTCAATTTTATGGAGATTTAATTGTATGCCTATTTTTTTTAAATCCTGCTGATATACCAAAAGTAATAATTCCCCTGTAGAATTGCCATCGCCATATAATACTTCAAATGAAAAATTTACTTTTTTCCCGTCTATTATTTTATCAAGAATGCTATCTTTATCTGTATCTACCCAGCCTGCTTCTTTGAGTAGGGCTTTGGCTTTATCAATGTTAAATTCATATGGAGGGAGCGATTTATCATAAGCCCATGAATTTGGATGATATGGCCCTGTAGTTCTATTAGCATTGTTATACAAAATACGCTCAATAAATGTATCAAGGTCTAGTGCATAAGCCATCGCTTGGCGGACTTTTTTATCATTAAAAAATGGATTGCTTCCACTCATATTCCAACCAATATAAGCGAATGAAAGTGGGTCATATGTATAAAAACTAGACTTATTTGTCAAATCGGGATTCTCTTTTTCTCTTTCCCATTGTTCTGCTGTAAGCCCTATAATATCTAAGTCGCCCTTTATATATGATTTATATGCTACATCAGAATTATTTACAAACTTAAATCTAACACGCTCTATTTCTGGATTTATCTTCCAATGATTATCAACTCTTTCTAAGTCTATATATTGTCTAGATTTCCATTCCTTCATTTTAAACGCCCCTGTACCTATAGGCATTCTATTATAAGGGTTGTCAAGGAAGTCTACATTTTCATATACATGTTTTGGCATTATAGCCATTGCCCAATTAAGAATGGCACTTACATTTGGGTTTGTATATTTTACAATAACAGTATAGTCATCTGGGGTTTCTACACTTTCTACATCCAAAAACAATGTCCTTTTATTAAGTGCTTTATTTTTTGGATTCATTATCATGTCATAAGTGAATCTGACATCTTCTGAAGTAAGTTTATGTCCATCATGAAAGTATATATCATCACGGAGATTAAATTGTATAGTAAGATTATCATCGGATATTTCATAATTTTTTGCAAGAGAAGGTATTATCTCAAGATTTTTATCTATATCAATCATGCCTTCAAAAACATATCCAAAAACCGAAGATGCATATGCGTCAGAAGATGCGACATAATTTAATGTTACAGGTTCAGATGCTAAATTATATATAAGCCATTTGGGATGCGTTTTTGAATGCCCAATGCCTTTATTGCTATTATCACAACCGAGTATATTTATTATAATTATTTTTATGATGAGTAAAAAAATAATATATTTTTTCATTATTTAATTTTCCAATTTTTTTATAAATATTTTTTATTATATTATAATAGCCTAATAAAATTTTTGTGGTATTAAAACATTATCAAGCTGTTCTAATCTTTTCTTTATAGAGTATTCTACTTCAACATTACTAGGTTCTTGATAATCAAAATTATATCCATCAGCTAGAAGTAGAGTTTGTTTTTCTTTTACATAATCACGTTTTTTTCTATATATTAGAGATATTCTAAACAATGCTATTTTCTGTCTATATTTATTATCATATGCAAGTTTGTAATTATCTATGGCTTTATTATAATTTGCATAGTTATTGTAATGACTGCCAAGCCTAAAATATATTCTACCTTTTGTTTTTATATCGCTATTATTTGCAACTAAGTTTTGTATATCCTTTTCTGTTTCCAAGAATTTTTCTTCATTTAATGTAATATCATATATAGATAGCAGCTTAAAATATGCATCTATTTCATTAGCGGGTACTGTAATCTCTTGTGCATTTGCTATAGTTTTATTATAATGATAGACGGCAAGTTTATAGCTTGCTAAAGA
>CAMRBQ010000046.1 GCA_947040495.1 uncultured Spirochaetia bacterium | reverse complement strand
GGCGAAGGATATATAACAGAACGTTTTCTAAGCATAACAAATGATGAAACAGGGCGTCTACTAATAAATAATAATGAATTTTTCTCTTCCCTTACAAATGTATTGACAGTATTAAAAAAAGAAGGTGTGTCTTTAGATTCCGATTTTTCAACATTATCAAATATACTTAATTCAAATACAACTACATTAAATGACCAAATGACTAGTATTAATGAAACAGTTAATTCTATTAGCAATATATTAAACTCTATTTCAAGAATAAATGATTCAACAGCACAACAACAATATGCATTTTCGTCAGCAAATGTTGCTATAGATGAACTCTTAAAATTAATATCAACCATAAATCAAAATATGGAGAAACAAAGCACAGCTGTAGAACAAACATCTGCTTCAATAGAACAAATGATTTCAAATATATCTAGTGTTGCTAGAAGTGTTAATAATGCTGATAATTATTCTAGCAAACTACTTGAGGAAGCAAAAACAGGTGGTGAGATAGTTGATGAAGTTATCGATGCTATTAAAGAAATAGAAGACAACTCGGATCAAATAAAAGATATTATTACTGTTATTCAAGGTATAGCAGAACAGACCAACCTTTTGGCTATGAATGCAGCAATTGAGGCAGCCCATGCGGGCGAACAAGGAAAGGGATTTGCTATTGTTGCTGATGAAATACGTTCCTTGGCAGAACATACCGCAGATAATACCAAGTCTATCACAGCTATAATTAAAGAAATAACAAAACGTGTGGCAAATACTGTAAGCCTCGCAGTGGGCAGTGGCAATTCTTTGGAAAGTATTCTTAGTGTTTCAGAAAAAACAGCACGTGTTGTCTCTGAAATAAATATAGCGAATACTGAACTTGAAATAGGTGGAAAAGAAATATTAGAATCTGTGAAAAACCTAAATACTATAACACAAATGGTAAAAACAGGTGTTGAAGAACAAATCCAAAATGGTGGAATTGTTGAAAATCAAATATCAATTTTAAATACAATTACAGAAGAAGTATCTAATGCCATCAATGAAAGTATTGAAGGTTCAAATGAGATAAACTCAGGTCTTACTTTCCTTACAGAATTATCTGAAAAGACTAATGAAAGCAATCAAGGATTAAATGACGCTATATCTAGTCTCAATAATAGCTTCACTCAATTTAATACATTTGTTAATAGCTTTAATATACAGGCTGATGATAAAAAAGAAGCTACTGATATAAAAGAGAGTCAAAAGCTAATAGAAAAAAGAAAAAAATCACGACAAACATTAAATGAAATAATTGAAGATGTGGTAAATACAGAAGATATAAAAGATAATGAACAAAATGGTAACGATTCTGATAGCCTTAATATAGACCTATATGAAATTGATGAAAATCCAAACGACACTAGACTAGCATAGATAATCACAAAGAGATAGAAGAAAATAATAATAGTGAATATAGTGAAGACGATCAACCCGAAACCTATTAAGAATTGTTTAAAAAATAAAAATATTTTATAATTTTGACAATAAACCAAAATCATCATATAATAGCAAGTATGTCATTTTGGTTTATTTATGATAAAAAATAATAGAAAAGAAGAATCGGATAACTTATATATCCCTATCGATATTAAAGATATTATAAAAAATAAATCTAAGTTTATAAAGTATAATATAGCTATTATGCAATTAAACAAAGATGGAACAAGAATCATATCACCTATAGAGCAAATAGAAAAATTATATTCTAATTTAAAATCTAACGATATACCACCTTTATTTGTTAGAAACGACTACAAAACAATATTTGAAAAAGATATGTCAGTAGATATTTCTAGAATGTCTTCAAGTGATAAAAGCAAACATTTTGCTTCTATTGATACATATGAAAAACTAAAGCATCTTGAAAATATAAAGAAAAAAATAAAAGATATTACTAGAAATACTGTCTTCGATAAAAAATCTTTTGATATTATATTAGATGTTTCTAGTGATATAAATATTATAAATAAAGTTACTGTATTAGAAAATATAAAAACACATCCTAGCATATCTGAGTTTTATAAAAAAGATACTATTGAAATATTAAAATCTGTCAAAGATGTTATAAAAGGTGTGATAAATATATTTGACAGCAATAAAGATAAAGTTAATTTACTAGAATTTGTATATAATACACCAAATATAGATACAATTATGCATAGTAATAGGGTGTTTTCTATATTTACTGGATTTATTCTATATTATAATAATTTTATAAATATTGGTAATATTAGTAAAATTGTTCGTAAGAAATTTAATTCAACATATATGAATTATTATAAGCAAATATTCAAAAAATATGGCATTAATAAAGGAATGGACAAGATAGAAGATGTTATAGAAAAAAGCATGTGTGCTATTGAGAAGAAGGAACTCGTTTTATATGGACTTGGTGCTTTACTACATGATATAGCCAAAACTGAAAATATTGACTATCTTGATTTTGATACAAATGAAAAAAAACTTAATGCCAAAAAACATGTTTTAAACTCTTACGGTCTTTTAACCAAAAGCGGTGGCTACCCACTTGAAGTTCTTTTTACTGTTGCATTCCATCATGAATATTATGGGAATGGATATGGTATATTTAAAAACATGTATGAAAATAAATTATCGAATGAACCACATTTTATTACAAAACATGCCATAACATATGATGTTGCTAATATATCATCTTGTTTATCCCTCGCTTATTTTCCTGCAAAGGTATTAGAGATAGTAGATGTTTATGATCAACTTCTTTTTAACAAGGATGTAAAAAATATAAAACTAGAAGATACAATCAAAGTCTTACAACTTATGCATTCAAAATATATAGATGAAACAACATGTTTAGATCCAATAATCTTTGATATTTTTGTAGATTATATACAACAAATAAGAGTAGACTCTCTTTATTCGATGAGAGTTATATAAACAAATTTAACTAATTATTTTTATTCAATACTTACTTAAAATAAAATTCAAATAAAAAAAGCCCCTCCTATTAAAAATAGAAAAGGGCTATAACTATAAAAAATATTAAATATTAGTCTCAGAAAAATCGACACCAAGTGCCGTAGCCACACCCATACCATAATCCTTATGAGCTTTGCTACAATTAGTTATATGACGTAGTTGTATCTCTTTTGTCGTACCACTCATATTCCTTGCTGTGTTATCAAATAAAACATGCTTCTGTTCAGCCGTCATTATATTAAACAATGCAGCAACTTGAAAATAATATTGGGCATCATCTTCTCTATAATCATATCTATATGCATCGCCATCTAATTTGAGCGGTGGCATAGCTTGCTCTTTTTGCTCTTCCCACTTGCCACAACTATTTGGCTCATAGCTTTTTGTATCACCAAAATTGCCATCAACTCTCATAGCACCATCTCTATGAAAATGATTTGTTTCTACCTTAGATTTATTTACTGGAATCTGATAATAATTTACACCAAGTCTATACCTCTGTGTATCAGCATATGAAAACAGTCTGCCTTGAAGCATTCTATCAGGAGAGAATCCAATCCCTGGGACAATACTCGCAGGATTAAATGCAGCCTGCTCTACATCGGCAAAATAATTTTCGGTATTTCTATTGAGCTCAAGCATACCAACATCTATAAGTGGATACTCTTTTTGACTCCATACCTTAGTAAGGTCAAAAGGATTAAATGGACATTTGCTAGCCTCTTCCTCGGTCATAATCTGAATACAAAATTTCCATTTTGGAAAATCTTTATTGCCAATAGCATTAAACAAATCTCTTTGATTACTCTCTCTATCTTTAGCAATAATTTGTTCTGCCTCAGAATCTGTCAAATTTTTCACCCCCTGCATACATCTAAAATGAAATTTCACCCATACCCTTTTATTCTGAGCATTGATAAAACTAAATGCATGACTACCATATCCATGCATATGCCTATATGATAATGGTATCCCCCTATCACTCATTGTAATAGTAACCTGATGAAGTGCCTCTGGCAGGCTCGACCAAAAATCCCAGTTATTCAAAGCACTGCGTAAATTTGTTTTTGGGTCTCTTTTTACAGCATGATTTAAATCTGGAAATTTCATTGGGTCTCTAAAGAAAAATACAGGTGTATTATTTCCAACGATATCCCAATTGCCTTCATCTGTATAAAACTTCATGGCAAAACCACGAATATCTCTTTCGGCATCAGCAGCACCACGCTCTCCAGCCACAGTAGAAAAACGCATGAAAATTTCTGTCTCTTTCCCAACCCTTGAAAATATAGATGCCTTCGTATATTTTGTAATGTCATTTGTTACTGTAAACTTTCCAAATGCACCAGAACCTTTCGCATGCATTCGCCTCTCGGGTATGACCTCTCTATCAAAATGTGCTAATTTTTCAATGAGCCACAAATCTTCCAATAAGACAGGCCCACGTTTACCTGCAGTCAATGAATCCTGATTATTATCTACAGGTGCTCCAAAAACATTAGTAAGCTTCTTTCCTTCATTTTCTGACATAAGTACCTCCCAGATTTTTTTATTACTTATTTATTCATGATAAAACAATCGCTTGCAAAGCATATAAATTGTCTATCTCAATAATATCTAATAATTAGATATATAAATACAAAAATGTAAACAAACTAATGTTGACAATACAAATAAAAAAGATACAATTATATAGATTTTTTATATTAAGGAGACCGTCCAACATGGAAGCAAATGAAAATGAAATTAAACCCACAGCAAATAGTAATGAACAGTATTGCCATAATTGTGGTGCTATTATCAATAAAGAAATTGAAATATGCCCAAAATGTAATGTCACACAAAATTCAAATTTACAAAATACAAATAGCGTAAAACCTGTAATAAATAATAATGAACAATATTGCACTAGTTGTGGTGCTGTTATCAATAAAGAAGCTGAAATATGTCTCAAATGTGGGGTCAGACAAAAATCAAATTTAAAAAATGATAGAACAAAAGTCGTTGCTGGGATATTAGCGATACTACTAGGTTTATTTGGCGTTCACAAATTTTATCTAGGTAGTATTGGTCTAGGTATCGTTTATGTGCTGTTTTGTTGGACTGGTATCCCTGCTGTAATTGGTCTTATTGAAGGCATCATATATCTGACAATGACTGATGATAATTTTAATCGAAAGTACAATATGTAAAATATTACATTTTCATAATTACTAAAAAGAAGTCCTAAATATATATCTAAGACTTTTTATTTTAAATTGAAGTTTTAATTTCAAGATTAAAGATTTGACTGAGTTGTGTCCTGTGTTTCCCAAGGGAATAAAAGCCAAGTATCATCGTTTATATCAAAAGCATTAAATTTTGGTGAAATCTTTGATGTATGCATACGTACAAATATAGTCGCAATATCGAAATTTTTATCATCAAAATATTTCAATGTTTTTCCAGTATCAGAAATATCATCAACAATTAATACTTTTCCATGCTGCATATCTATTCGCCATACCTCTTCCATATTTAAAACTAATGGTATTCTAAGTTTATGCGAAAGCATTACTCCGGGAATAAGCCCACCCCTTGGAGGGCCATATATAACCTCATACTTTATATTTGATGAGATAATTTCTTTAGAAAGCATCTCTATTCCATTATTAATCACATCCCAAGTTATAACATTATAATCCATACAAAATCCTTATAAATAATTTTATATTAAATTTTTAACTATATTTTTTATGATAAAACAAAAATTATAGTTCAAAAGAAAAATAATTCCATGGTTCTATATCTTTCGGAATACTCTCAAAAATCATTGTCTCCTTTGTAGTCGGATGTTTAAATGCGAGTCTATGAGCAAAAAGTGCTAGAGAATCTATATCGACATCATACTCTATATATGAGCCATACTTTTTATCACCATAAATAGGATGCCCTAGAGCAGCCATTTGTACACGTATTTGATGGAATCTCCCAGTTTCTAATTTGACCTCAACAAGAGAAAGATTTTTATGTACTAACCTTTCAATTGTTTTGTAGCTTAGTACAGCCTTTTTGGCATACTTTGTTCCTTCAAATACAACTTTTGCCATATAGCCTAATCCAACACTTCTTTTTATAAGATAATTAGTAACTACATCGCTATTTTCTGTCATACCATTAACTACAGCATAATAATTTTTTTCAAATTTATGCTCCCTTATCGCATTACAAAGCCTAGATGCCGACTTCGAGTTTTTGGCAAACACCATAACACCAGAAACAGGCTTATCAAGCCTATGTACTATACCAAGATATACATTGCCCGGTTTATTATATTTTTCCTTGATATACTCCTTTATATAACGATACATTGACTTATCACCGCTATTATCAGATTGCACTGATATAAATGGAGGCTTGACAATTACTAGCAAATGAGAATCTTCATATAAAATACTATTTTCATTTACATATTCACACATAATATTTTAAATAACTACCGTAAATTAACAATATTAACTACCTACGTCTTCTAAACCAAATAAATATACCGACTACAGCAAATATAAATGGCAAACCCAATTGGACTAAAAACACAATGAGATTACTTTGTATCATAGTTAAATTTAAAGGCTTATTATCATGCTCTTTTGGACGAATTGTAATTTTCTTTTCAGAGCCTAACATATATGCTACTGTATTTAATATCAAATCTTTATTTCCAACTAAAGCAAAATCACTTTGTGATCTAACCGATATATAACCATTCAAGGCAAAATGTGCATCACCAAATACACCCACCATACCATTATTTGTAGAATTGCTAAATGAATATTGCCCCATAATTGCAAGGGATACGGGACCCGGTATATCCACTTTTGAATTAAATCTAGCCCTAGATAAATCAAAAGTAGGCTCTATTTTTCCATAACTTTCCTTTGATGTAAAGAGGATGTTGCTTAATATGCCATCATACTTAGGATTAATTGGTGTAATAGACCTAGATACAATGAAAGAAACTGGCATATTATTTTTTTTGAGGTCTGCGACTATAGGATGACTATTATATTGAGGAACTATATTTACAGGTATCATCACACTAGAGGCAACATCTATAACAAAATCTCTATTAAAAGCAAAACCATAGTCATATAGCCACTCATCTAAATTACTCTCATTGCCGTCCAAAACAGCATCATATAGCACGAGTATTTTACCACCATTTGCGATATAGTCGGTATACAACGCCTTCTCTTCTTCCATAAATGTAGATGTTGGACCTACTATCATAAGTAGCGAGGCATCTTCTGGTATACTTTGTAGGGTTAATGTATTGAGCGATTCTACATTGTAGTTTTCACTTTCTAAATATGTCTTTAGATATGAAAGACCAAACTGCCCCTGTTCATTAGCCTGCTTTTCACCATGACCTGTAACAAAATAAACTGTATATTTTTTTTCTTCTGTAAGTAAATATATAGCCTCTGTAAATTTCTGCTCTCCAACAAAATCTTCTTTTTGAGCATTATTACCATAATTTATATTGACAATATCTCGTGAAAGAACATGGCTACGTTTACCATTATCATATATAAATATTGTTTCCCCATATTCAGTCATATCATATTTTTTTGCTAAAAGGGGTTGTTGGTCTGGATTAATATACTCTACTTTAATATTATTATTTCTTTTGGCATATTCTTCTAAAAGCAAATCGGCTTTCCATGTTGCAGAAGATGGATTATCACTTTCCGAACGAAACACTATAATACTTAGCGGATTTTTCACAAGTTTTAATGTCTCTAATGTCTGCTCAGATACAGAATAAACCTTATCTTTTGTTAAATCAAAACGTATTGGAAAATTAGAGGATATAATATATAAAACAATAAATAAAGATATAATAAGTGTAAGTATTATTACACTCGCAAGAGCCTTGTGAAATGCCCTAAGCCTTAAAAATGTTGTTATTCTTTCTTTATCAAGGACAATTAGAACCACTAAATCTATTACAAAAACTACAAGAACTATAAAAAATGGTACGGTTGGTTTACTTGGAACTGCATAAAAAAACAACCAGGAAAAGAAAAATACTATTGATAGTACAATAGTTATTCTATATAAGTAAAATTTCTTTTTATCATTATTCATCTTTATCAAAATATAAATTCCTAGATATTTATTTTAAATTATAATTTTGATAATATAATATATTTATTAACAAAATTCAAGCACTATTTAAAACAACTATATTTATAAAGAAAAATATTATAGTTATTTATATGATAAATAATGAAAAAAATACTATATATAATTTTTTTTCATTATTTTTTATTGTTTTTTATTTTAAATTTTATATTATTATATAAGAGACTGTTAATTCTGACCAATAATGCCGATACCTGTAAGAGACTAATCTAAGGTTACATATGCTAAATGAAGTATCTGAATTGATTACAAAAGCAAATGAGGCTATGCTAGATAACGATTTTTATGACGCAATAGTCTTATTTGATGAGGCACTACTCTTAGACCCTCAAAACTTAGAAATACATAATTCAAAGGGCACATGTTTGTATTTTTTGTCAAACTTTGATGAGGCGTTAGAATTATTTGCAAAAATGCTAAAACTAAGCCCAAAGAATTCTGATGCATATTTTGGTGTTGGCATTTGTTTAGAAAATCTAAAAAAATACAAAGAAGCTATTCTATATTTTGATGGCAACCTCAAAGTCAATAGCGATAATGTATATGCATATTCTCATAAGGCAAGCTGTCTATTTCTTTTAAAAGATTATGAAAAAGCTGTTGAATGTTATAATAGCCTTTTAAAACTCGATTCAAAACATATTGATGGCTATTTTAATAAAGGGCTTTGCCTGACAAAATTAGAGCAATATCAAGAGGCAATTGAATGCTATGATAAACTGCTAGAAATAAATCCTGACGATATGGACGCTATCGAAAATAAGGAAATGCTTCTAGAAGAGTTAAACAAATAATTAAATAATTTTTGACTTTATTTTGCCATCACTAAGAGATATTTCTATAACATCATCTTTATCTACATCATTAATACTAGACACTGTAATATTATCTTTTGTTGTATGCGAGTATCCTCTCGACAATACATTGAGTGGGCTTAATAGATTTAGTTTTTCTACTGACATAATAAATCTATGTTTTTTTCTATCATAAATATTTTCTATACTATTATAAAGTTTTGTATTTATACTATCATGTTCATATATCATAGCTTCATATCTATTTTCTATTATTGACAGCATATATTTTATAGAATATTTATCTAATTTATCTCTCATATTTGACACCATGCTTTCTAATATCATCGTGAGTTTGCTTTCAGTATTTTTCAAATATTTATAAATATATTCCATATCTGGAAACACCATTTCTACAGCAGCGGTCGGTGTCGCAGCCCTTTTATCAGCAACCATGTCGGCTATAGATATATCGATTTCATGCCCTACTGCGGAAACTACTGGGATACTACTTTTATATATAGCATTTGCAACTATCTCATCATTGAAGGCAGACAAATCTTCGCCACTCCCCCCACCTCTAGTAACGATAAGCGTATCTACTTCTTTTCTTTTGTTAGCAAGTTTTATAGCATTTGCAATTGACACAGGGGCATCAACTCCTTGCACAAATGATGGGTATATAATTATATCTATATTAGATGCTCGCTTTTTACTCACGCTTAATATGTCTTGCAAAGCAGCGGCTTTTGGTGATGTAACAATGCCTATAGTTTTTGGAAATAATGGTATAGGCTTTTTATTTTCAATATCGAAATAACCTTTTTCTAAAAGTTTATTTTTTAATCTGTCAAACTTGACAGCGAGAGCACCCTCGCCTTCCATAACCATATCATATACATTTAATTGGAACTCGCCACGTTTATCATAAATAGTAGGCTTTGCATATAAGATATAACGCTTACCTTCTTCTACATCAAAATCAAGTTTATTAAAGTTTGATTTAAACATCACACATGACATGCTTGACACATCATCTTTCAATGTAAAATAAGCATGCCCCGAATAGGTAACCGTTATTTTTGATAGTTCGCCTATTATAGCAACATTAGTAAATACTTCTTCTATAGTAAGTTTTATAAGATTAATAAAATCGCTAACTGCTATAGCATTTTCAAATTTTTGTTCCATAGGCTAATAAGTTTTTAGCCTGCCAATAATTTCATTAATATCATCAACTTTTTTTCTCTCAAGAAATGCGGGTAATTCATTTAATATTTCATAAGGCTTCATAGGATTAGTTATTGCAAGTGTACCAATACTTACCAAACTAGCCCCTGCAAGCATAAACTTTATTACATCATCTGTATTTGTTATACCACCACCACCGATTATAGGTATAGAAACAGCCTGACTAGCTAGATAAACAAGCCTTAGAGCAATAGGTCTTATAGCCTCTCCCGATAGCCCCCCAAAGTTATTATATAATTTTGGGATTTCTCTTATTGGGTCAATTTCCATAGAGGGAATTGTATTTGTAAGTGATAAAGCATCCGCCCCATTGTCTTCGCATGATTTTGCAATAGAGGCTATATCAAATACATCAGGATGAAGTTTTATAATTATAGGCTTTTTGCTCACACTTTTACATTCTTTGACCAATGCTTTTAACATCCCTCTATCTAACCCAAAGACCATACCACCAGCATTCACATTTGGACAAGACACATTAATTTCATACATATGTATAGCATCATGTTTATTTAATCTATCACAAATAGTAATATATTCATCAATACTTTCGCCTGCAATATTTGCAATGCGAACTGTATCTATTGAAGAGACTTCATTAATTATTGTACTTTCAAAATAATCAAGCCCTTTATTAGCAAGACCTATGGCATTTATAATAGAAGATTTTGCTTCTGTTATCCTTGGTGGTGGATTGCCTGCCCTTTCAGCAACTGTTACTGCTTTTAGAGCAACCCCCCCCATTTCATTGATTGGAAAAAATGAGTTTAATTCATGACCATAACCTACAGTACCACTAGCTAATATTATTGGATTTTTAAAATTTATTCCACATACATTTACACTTATATTCATAATAAAGAACTCCATTTTTTATTCAATCTAATATACATAGAGTATAAAAAACATTGTTCAGTATATCACTATCAAAAATAAATTCAATGTTTATCTATTCTATAACTTTTTTAGAATTATAATATTATTCTATACTTCCTAAAATTAAAATCTAATATATTATTAAAAATATAGTTTTTCTCAAGTAGGAGTGTAAAATGACTAGTGAACAAAGAAAGTATATAATAATAGCTAATGCTTGCTTTTACTACGTCAAAAATAGTAGTGATGAATTGTTTATGGCAAATTTAGAGCCACTTTGTTATATAGATTTAAAAAACCCTACTATTATTAAAAAGCTGAAAAGCTCTAACACATTTTCTTTATGTTGGTATGTGAGTGCTGAAAATATAGAGCAATTCAAGCAATATGGTATATATAAAGTGCTTGTTGAAGAAAAAATTTTCACAGGGGTACGAGATACATATAGACTAAATTTTATTGTAGACCATTCTGTGACAGAAGTAGAAAATCAATTGTTGCAAGAATTTTTAGATAATAATATCAATGTCGAAGATGGACTAAAAATTGAGTCAATTGAAAAAATAAAAGAAATAGTGCTCAATAGCAAGAGCTGGGAAACAAAATTTAGGAACGCTCTGACAGAAGAATATTTTGAGGCTGCAAAAGAATATTTTGAAGAAGATGAACAAAATATGACCAAAGAAGAATTTACTGAATATTTCATTCTTGAGAGTTTCTTTATTGATGAATCAGGGGAGTTTACTTCTACTTTTAATAGTAAAATGTATTTACCCGACCACACCATATACATAAATGGAACTTTGGATGAAGGTATAGTTTCTATTTACCTTGAAGGTTAAATAGAGATATTTTAAAACTACTGACTGATGGCTTATAAAAGACAATTAAAAAACATAGCATTGTAAAATTATAATAGCCACTATGAAAAAAATTATGAACTATACCGAACTTATTATGGACTTTATTTTCATTAATGCTTTAGATAATCAATTTATATAAAGCATATTAAGAAATATAAATATTGATTAAAAGTATTATGTTGATATAATAATAGCCGAGAATCATCTATAATATTTTAATATAAAAAATAAAATTTTATAAAAGGAACAAACATGAATAATATCGCTAATAAAAACTACGATGCCAATTTTTATAAATATAGTAAAGATAAACTTTTTGATGCAATACAACTATCTCTTTCAAATGGTGGAGATTATGCCGAATTATTTTTTGAAAACACAAAATCTAATAATATACAATACCTAGATAAAAAAGTAGATTCTATGAATCTTGGTGTGCTTCATGGTGTAGGCCTTAGAATACTACATAATATGAAAACAATTTATCTATATTCAAATAATACAAGCATTGATAATATTATGAAACTTGCCAAAGAAGCCTCTTCTATTATAAATGATATAAAACATATTCCACAGAATTTTAGAGATGGACAAATTAATGATAGCCATCCACTACATATCGACCCATTTGGTATTCCATTTTCTGATAAAATAAATTTATTAAAAAGCCTTGATGAAAAAAGCCGTGCTGTAAGTGATAAAATAAAACAAGTGTCAGCAAGGTATATTGAAAAGGAAAGACAAATACTGATATGCAGCAGCAGAGGTATATATGCCAAAGATAATCAAACATATACAAGGCTCATCAGTCAATCCCTTGCAAGCGATGGCAAAGAAACACAAAGTGCCCATAATTCATATGGTGCTCTCGATGGATTTGAGTTTATAAAAAATATCGATATAGATAAAATGTCGCAAGATACAAGTGATATAGCTATTAGAATGCTTAGTGCGGGGTATCCAAAAGGTGGCACATACCCTGTTGTAATTGAAAACTCATTTGGTGGGGTAATATTTCATGAAGCCTGCGGTCATGCCCTCGAAGCTACAAGTGTTGCTGACAATGCTAGTGTATTCACAGGAAAAATGGGACAAAAAATAGCAAATGAAGTTGTAACAGCTGTCGATGATGGCACTATTGTAAATGAATGGGGTAGCTATAATATTGATGATGAAGGCAATGCTGCTCAAAAAACGACATTGATAGAAAATGGTATATTAAAAAATTATCTTGTAGATATTTTGGGCGAAATGAAAATGAAAGATTATAGTATTACAGGTAGCTCTAGAAGGGAAAATTATCAATATCCACCAACTTCAAGAATGCGTAATACTTATATAGATAAAGGCAATCATACAATGGAAGATCTTACTGCAGATATTAAATATGGTCTTTATGCAAAAAAAATGGGTGGTGGAAGTGTCGACCCTGCTACAACTGAATTTAATTTTGCCGTTGTTGAAGGATATTTAATTGAAAACGGAAAAATAACGCATCCTGTTCGTGGTGCTACACTTATTGGGAAAGGAGATGAGACACTCATGAAAATTGAAAAAATATCTAATAATCTTGAGCTTGCAGATGGTATGTGTGGCAGCATTTCTGGAAATGTACCAACCACAGTTGGACAGCCTGCTATTATGGTAAGTAGTATGACAGTTGGAGGGAGATAGATATGAACGATAAAAATATATTAGAAAAATCAAAAATGATGTTTGAGAAGCTCGCAAAAAAAGCAAAAGAAAATTCTATAGATGATATAGAACTTTATATGTCAAAATATGCCGAAGAAGAATTTCGTATAAGAAATCATGAACTCGATACATTCTTATTTGCTGAAAATATTGGTGCCTCAATACGAATAATTAAAGATGGCAAAGTTGGTAATAGTTATACCGAAAAAATTGATGATAGCGATGATTGTATAAATACTCTTTTTCAAAATGCATATGAAAGTATCGTCTATGCCACAAGTGAGCCTCAATATAATATTCTTGCAAGTAAAAAAGATAGTATTGATGAAGAGATTATTAAAGCAAACGAAACTGTAATGGAAGTAGATACTAATAATCTAAAAAAAGATGCCCTTGAAATAGAACAGATGCTTTATGATTATGATAAGCGAATTATCAATGTACCCTACTCTATTATTGCTAGGGTAAAAAGTGAACGCTCTATTATAAATAGCAGTGGCATTTGTGTGAGTGGAGGCCGCGCATTAATATCATATTACTCTGAAATTATTGCACAAGAAAATGATCTTATAAAAACAGCAGGCAATAGTTTTACTACCCGCTTCTATAATAAAGATTTTAATGCAACTAAATTTACAAAAAAAATAACTGATGAGGCTATCTCTAAAATAAAATCTAAGTCATTCAAAAGTGGAAATTATACTACAATATTTGAAAATAATGCTATGCGTACATTGCTTGGTTCATATATGTCTATGTTCAGTAGTGATAATGTACAAAAGCAGCTATCTCTATTTAGAGGAAAAATTAATGAAAATGTCGCAGCAGAAAATTTAACTATAATTGATAATCCAAATATATATGATGGGCTTGGTAATTCCTGCTTTGATTCTGAAGGTGTCGCAACAAAGCCACTCACACTTATAGAAAATGGTATATTAAAAAACTTTTTATATAACACATACACAGCAAAAAAAGATAATATAGCATCAACAGGGCATGCTAGTAGATCATCATATAGAGGCAATATTTCTGTAGGCTCTCATAATGTTATACTCAAGGAGGGAACAAAATCGTTCTTAGACCTTCTACTTGCAACTAATAATGGTATAATGGTTACCGACCTCATGGGAGTACATGCGGGTGTCAATCCATTGAGTGGAGACTTCTCTTTACAGGCAGAGGGTATAGAAATAAAAAATGGAAAACTTACAGATAGGCTTGTACCTTTTGTTGTTTCTGGAAATATACTAGATTTATTTAAGAAAATTGTAGATGTAGGCAATGATACTCTTTATAATGTTTCTTCTATTTATAGCCCGAGTGTTATGGTAGAAAATCTATCATATTGCGCTGATTAATAATTTATAACAAATATAATCTTAATAAGAACATATTCAATTATATTAATATTTAAATATGTTCTTATTAGCATAATACAGAGTAATAAATATTGATAAGAACTTGATTTTTTTTTTACATATGTTATAATCAATCATCGTTTGATAAAGCTGGTGTAGCTCAATTGGTAGAGCAGCTGATTTGTAATCAGCCGGTCGCGGGTT
>CAMRBQ010000045.1 GCA_947040495.1 uncultured Spirochaetia bacterium | reverse complement strand
CCCTCACGGAACTCAAGGAAGTCATAATCGAAAGAAGCATATCCACGTGAAATCGATTTTAATCTATCATAAAAATCATACACAACTTCAATCAAAGGTATTTCAAAATGTAGCTCCACCCTTTTTTCATCAATATAGTTTAAGCCCGTTTGTGTACCACGCCTATCGATACATAAAGACATAACATTGCCAAGATATTCAGTAGGTGTAATTATTAATGCTTTAATAAAAGGCTCATATGTTTTTTCTATATGTTGCCCATCAGGGAAATCGACAGGGTTATCAATTAAAACTGTTTCACCACTTCTAAGTAGTAGTTTAACTTCAACAGAAGGGCTAGTTACAACGAGATTCAAATCAAACTCTCTTTCAAGCCTCTCTTGTATTATTTCAAGATGTAGCAATCCTAAGAATCCACAACGATATCCAAAACCCAAAGCAAGCGAACGCTCTGCCTGATAGACAAATGAAGCATCATTTAATTTTAATTTTTCAAGTGCTTTTTGTAAATCAATATAATCCTCATCAGCTGAGGGAAAAATACCCGCAAATACCATAGGCTTTACATCTTTGTAGCCTTCAAGGGCTTCAGTTGCTGGATTATCATTTAATGTAATAGTATCACCAATTTTTATATCAGCAATACTTTTGATGCCAGCTATTATATAACCAACATCTCCAGATACAAGGCTATCATTAGGTTGTAGTCCGAGTAGAAGCGTACCACATTCTTCTATATCATGCACAGCACCCGTTTTCATAAATGATATTTTATCACCTTTTTTTATCTTGCCATCAAATATACGGACAATCATTACAGCCCCTCTAAAGGCATCATAGTATGAATCAAAAATCAAAGCACGGGTAAGATTGGCAGAATTATCTTTTGGCGGAGGTATCATACGTACCACAGATTCAAGTACATCGGCTATCCCTATATTATTTTTGGCACTAATTTTAACAATATCTTCACTGCCAATAGCAAACTCTGATTCCATTTGTATAATACATTCAGCAATATCAGCAGCCGGTAAATCAATTTTATTTATAACAGGAACTATATCCAAATTGTTTTCAAAAGCAAGATAAAAATTTGCAATAGTCTGAGCCTCGACCCCTTGAGCCGCATCAACAAGTAATACAGCACCCTCACATGCCGCAAGCGAACGAGAGACTTCATAATTAAAATCTACATGACCCGGTGTGTCTATCAAATTTAATGTATAGGTTACTCCATCTTTGGCTGTATAAAGTAAATGTACCGCCTGACTTTTTATGGTAATACCCCTCTCTCTTTCAATATCCATACTATCTAGGATTTGGTCTTTCATTTGTCTTTTAGCGATAGAATTTGTATGTTCAATAATTCTATCCGCAAGTGTACTTTTCCCATGGTCGATATGGGCTATTATACAAAAATTTCTTACAAGCGAAGTATCTTTCATTTAATGATTTGCTCCATAAATTTCTTTTATTTTATCTTTGGCTATATTCTATTCTAGTAATAACAATAATGCAATATTCAAATGGAGTATCAATTCTCAAATATCTAACAAAGATTACCATAATTCTATATAAATATTTTAACTTCTAATTGAAAATATACATAAAATACTATATAATATAATTTATCAATTAGGAGGCATTCATTTATGAAACTAGAAGGAAGTATCACAGAAGAAAATTTAAGAGAAGCATTTGCAATAGAAACTCAAGCCATGCTTAGATATATTCTTTATGCTGAGAAAGCTAAGAGTTATGGGCAAAATGATATAGCAGATATGTTTCTCTTGTTTGCAAAAAATGAGCAAGAACATGCTAAGCTTTGGATAAAATGTCTTAATGATATAAAAATAACTGAGGATAATTTAAAAAAAGCGCTCGCTAGAGAAACAGATGAAGTTAATATTTATACCGAATATGCAAAGATGGCGAAGCAGGAAGGTTTTTCTGATATAGCCGATTTATTTATATCTATTTCCAAAATAGAAAAAAGACATTCTGAAAAATGCAAGGCTGCACTAGAGAATACTACAAGTTATGAAAATAAAAATACATTATGCAAAAGCTGTGGTTATACTTATAACATAAGTGAACAACTACAAATATGCCCTGTATGCCAAACACCTAAATAAAGTAATACTATACTTGAATTTAGATAATAGGTATTTTTAGCCTAAGACTTATAAAGACTAATACCTATTTATTATATAATTCATTTGCTTTTTTAATTGACAAATGAAAATAATTGGCTATACTTCTAGCAATATACGTATTTAAAAATTAGTTAAGAGAGTCAAAAAAATGACAAATAAAGAACTTGAAATACTTAGAAATCTTGCTTCTAATATTGCAGAGATATCACAGTTAGATACACATAATAAAACAAGAGAAGATTGGAAGGCACTTCATTCTTTAAAGCCTAATAGACCTATGTTTATGTTAACACAATATCCATGGCATGAGATGAATGTGGATAATGAGCTTACAAACTTATGCGAAGACCCTTTTTGTACGATGCTTGAAACTAATATGCGTAGAACATTATATGTATGGAAGTATATTCAAGATGACACAGTTATTGAACCATATTTTAATATTCCTATACCAATAAAAGGGAGATTGGCAACATTTACTGGATATGATATCTTAAATTATGGTATAGAGATAAAAGAGCATACAGCTAGCATAGATTCTAATAGTGATGTAAAAAGTCATATATACCATGACCAGCTAGAGTCTGAATCTGATTTAATAAAGCTTACAAAACCTGTAATATCTATAGATCAGCAAAAATTACAAGAATATAAAGAAAAAAGTGATAAGATATTTGAAGGAATAATGCCTTATAAAATTAAAGGTATCGAGCTAGGCTTTCAACTTTGGGACTTTATAGTTGAATATCGTGGTGCCGAAATATGCCTTTATGACCTTATCGATAGACCAGAGTTTTTACATAAAATATTAAAAAGAATGACAGATATTAGTTTATATCTTATTGATACATTTGAAAATCTTGGGATAATAGCCGAACATTCTGAACTTGCATTTGCTGACTGCTGTGCTGCCTATACCTATGACAAGCATATTATTGAAGAAGGTAAAATTACAACGGCAAAAAATGCTTGGACATTTGGGATGTCTCAAATATTTAGCTCTGTTTCAAAAGAAATGCATGAAGAATTTGAGTATGATTATTTAGAGCCAATGTTTAAACGTTTTGGAAATGTATACTATGGATGTTGTGAACCACTCGATAATAAAATGGATATGATAAGAAAATATTCAAATGTTAGAAAAGTATCTATGAGTCCATGGGCTAATATAAGACTTGCTACTGAAAGATTATCCTCTGATTTTGTCTTATCTAGAAAACCAAACCCTGCTTCTTTTGCAGGTAGCAGCTGCAATTTTGACTTTATAGAAAAAGAAATTATAGAAACACAACAAGCATGTAAATCTACAAATACACCTGTAGAATATCTATTAAAAGATATTAGTACAGTAAATTATGAACCACAACGCCTTTGGGAGTGGAGCAAACGCATTAGAAAAATAATAAACTAAAAAACACTATTGCCTTAGTAATATTATCATATATAATGTACAAATGATGCAAAATATAAAAATGTTTATCTAATTAGATTTATAATGCAAATTTTACTACATATAATTTATATAATCTTAGGATATATTGCATATCCTTTTTTGTTTATAGCCTTTATTATTAAGGCGATTTTGAATAAAAATACTAGAACATACTATCTATCAAAACTTGGGCTAATATATCCGAAGGCAAACAATAAAGGTCAAGCTATTTGGATACATGCTCTATCTATATCTGAAGTTTCGGCTATAAAAAGCATTGTAACAACAATGTTAAAACGTAGATATAATGTATATATTTCTACTACTATAAAGGGCTACGAAAGAGCAAAATTATTATATGGGGATAAGGTTAATACATTTTATTTACCTGTAGATCATCATTTAATGATTGCAAAAGTAATTGACAGAATAAGTGCTGAATATGTTCTTATATCAGAGCTTGAAATGTGGCCTGTTTTAATATATGAACTTCATAAAAAATCTATACCATTATACTTAATCAATGCCCATATAAGAGATAAAAATGTAAATAGCTATAAATTCTTAAAACATTTTTTTAAGCCATACTTTAAAATGTACAAAAAAATATTCGCCCAAAGTGAAAAGGATAGAGAAAATCTAATAAAAATTGGCATGGATGAGAATAGAATTATTGTAACAGGCAATATAAGGTATGATGTCAATTATAATATAATAAAAGAAAAATATGATGCCATAAACGCTTCTACACCAAAAAATAAATTTATACTTGTCGTTTCTAGTACTCATGCTGAAGAAGAACCACATATATTAGATGCCATTAAAAAGGCAAATATAGATGATGATATATATTTAGTTTTATCAGCCTATGATACAAATAGGTTTGAATCTCTATATAAACTAGCCTTAGAATATGGCTATAATGTATCTTTATATACCAATAAACTTGAAAGAGGTAAAGATGGCATTATTATAAATATATCCACAGACATGTCATATTGGTATAAGAGGGCTGACTTAGTTATCATTGGCGGCAGTTTTTTGAAAGAAGTAGGCGGGCATAATATACTTGAACCTATATTTTTTTCTAAGCCTGTTATAGTTGGTCCATATATGCAGAGTTTTAGTGATATGTATGAATATATGAAAGATACTATTGCAACATGCAAGTCTTATATAGAATTAACTGATACTATAAAAAATTTCCATGATGATGAACAATCTATGACTATGCTTGGCAATTATGCTTTAATGCTATTAATAGATAATAAAGGTGCTTCAGAAAATACTATTTCAGCTATAGATAGATATCAAGGTAAACTTGACCTATCTTAACAATGAATAATTAGGGGGCATATTTATCGATTATTATATTGGTATAGATATAGGAACATCTTCTGTAAAGGTTTTGCTAATAGATGAATATGCTAATGAAATATATTTAGCCCAAAAAGAATATCCTATACTCATAAAGCAAAAATACTATGCCGAGCAATCTCTCGAAAATATATGGAATAAAACAAAAGAGTGTATATCAGAGATAACAACAAAATATAAAAAAGAATGCTCTAATATTGTAAGTATAGGCTTTTCAGGACAAATGCATGCCCTTGTCATCGTTGACAAAAATATTAATCCTATAAGAGATGCTATAATATGGCTAGACCAAAGAGCACAATCTACAATTGAAAATATATATAATATCATACCTAGAGATAAACTACATACAATAACATTAAATAGACTGAGTACAGGCTTTGCCCTACCCTCTCTATTATGGATTAGAGAAAATGAAAAATCTAATTATTCAAAAATATATAAAATACTTTCTATAAAAGATTTTATAAGATATAAACTTACAAAAATTTTAGCTAGCGACTACTCTGATATGTCTGCAATGATGTTCTTAGATACAGGCGAAATGCGATATTCTTTGGATTTACTAGACGCCCTTGATATAAGCATAAATATAATGCCCGAGTTATATGAAGCCTGCTTTGTTGTCGGCAATATAGATGATGCAACTTCAAAAGAAACTGGGCTCTCTACTAATACCACAGTTTGTATTGGAGGGGGCGACCAAAGCATACAGACTTTGACTACTTTATTTAATAAGGACAATAGCTGTGCTATAAATATAGGGACAAGCACTCAGCTATCTTTGTTTTCAAAAAGCCCAATATATGATAGTCTATTTCGTAGCCAAACATTTTGCCATGTCAAAGATAAAGGCTATAGTATATATGCTGCTATTTTATCTGGCGGGCTATCATTAAAATGGTTTAAAAATAATTTTTTTGAGTGTGCAACATATAAGCATTTAGATTTAATAGCATCTAAATCACCTGCGGGCAGTAATGGGCTTATATATTTACCATATCTAGTTGGCGAAAGATGTCCTCATTTTGACAAAAATGCAAAGGCTATGTTTTTTGGTCTTACGATAGAGCATAATAAAAGCCATTTTTTAAGAGCAATTATGGAAGCTGCTGTATTTTCTTTAAAAGAAGGCTTTGATATTTTCAATGATATGGAATTAAAAATGGATAATATTATTTGTTCTGGTGGTGGCTCATTTAGTAGTTTATGGAAGCATATTATATCCGATGTTCTTGATAAACCCGTTTTTACACTAAAAAATATAACAGAAGAGGCTGCCTTTGGTGCTGCGATGATATCGATGATTGGTAGTAAAAAATATAGCACATATGATGAGGCTATAAAAAATTGTATAAAAATTTCAGATGAGGCAATATATCCAAATAATGAAAACACAGAAATATATAAAAATATTTTTGATAAATATAAAATGCTTTATCAAGTAAACAAAGGATTATTTTAATTATTTATGAAAGCAAAATTTATAGTATTTGAAGGTATTGATGGCAGTGGCAAATCAACTCAAGCATCACTGCTACATAAAGTGCTTAAAGAAAAAAATATAAATTCAATACTAACATATGAGCCTACAGACAAAAACCATGGCAAAAAAATAAGAGATAGCTTTTCTGGCGAGCGGTTTTCCAAAGAAGAAGAGCTCAGGCTATTTACATTAGATAGAAAAGAACATCTTAATGAAATAATTATACCGAGCCTAAATCATGGCAAGCATGTTATACTTGACAGATACTATTATTCTACAGCAGCCTATCAAGGAGCAAGTGGATTTGATTATAAAGATATATTAAAAGAACAATGTGATATGTTTATAAAGCCAGATATATGCTTTTTTTTGGACATAGATATTAATACTAGTAGTAAACGCATTATGGAAAATAGAGGGCATAAAAATGCATTTGAAGAGATAAACTATTTGGATAAAGTATACAAAATATTTAAGCATATAAATTCAGATGAAATAATACATATAGATGCAAGTAAATCGCAATCAACAATACATAAAAATATTATAGAAATAGTATTTGCAATAATTAATTAGATGACAAAAATTTTACAGCCTCTTCTTCACTGTTATATATTTTAAAAAACGTTGTAAGTTTTGTGAGTTCAAATACTTTTTTGACAGAATCGTAAACATGTATTATACACATATTTCCATTTATCTTTTTAAGTTTTGAAAGAGATGTAATGAGTGTACCTATACCGCTGCTATCAATATATGTAACACGCTCTAAATCTATTATAATATTAGTTTTATTAAAATCTATTTGTTCAAATATCATATCTTTCAAATCACTTGCTGTATATAGATCAATTTCACCATCAACATCTAGCAAAACAATATCATTTTCTAGTTCTTTTAGAGTTATATTCATAGAAGCCCCCATTTTATAGACAATACAATTTCAATCAATTTTTAATTAAACATTAAAAAGGCACCCATTGATTATGGATGCCTTGGAGATAACAAAATTAAATTATACCTAAACGCCTTTCTTTCTTCATCTTACGCTTTATTCTTTTAATAGCTTTTTCACGTTTAAGTTTTTTTTCTAGAGAAGGTTTCTTGTAATATTGTTTTTCTTTTATCTCTTGCAAAATGCCTTCATTTTCACAAGCACGACGAAAGCGTTTTACAACACTATCAACAGTCTCTCCCTCGTTAGCAAATACACGAATCAATTAAATCACCTCTTTAATTATAAAATTACAATTTTCAAACTAGCGGCGAAGGGACTCGAACCCCTGACACTGCGGATATGAGCCGCATGCTCTAACCACCTGAGCTACGCCGCCAAAATATAATGTCTCAGCTGATTATTAGCGGGGATAGGACTTGAACCTATGGCCTTTGGGTTATGAGCCCAACGAGCTACCAACTGCTCCACCCCGCGATGTTTACTAATACGCTAGAGTTTAAACTAATAAATAAAAATGTCAATACATTTTAAATGTATATTATGCTACTACGGCAATTTAAATTTTAATATAAAAACAAACACATTGCAAAAAGTATACAATTGACACTAGTTTATTTAATAAAAATAATTTATAATCCTTTAACAATTTAATGAAACATAATGAAGGATAAATTTATAATGCAGTCTTTTGATAAATTAATAGATATAGTTTCTATGCTTAGAGGCGAAAATGGTTGCGATTGGGATAAAGAACAAAGCCTTCAAAGTATTCAGTCTTGCCTCACAGAAGAAACATATGAAGTTGTAGATGCAATAATGGAAGATGACCGAATATCACTTAGAGAAGAGCTAGGAGATTTACTTTTACAAGTTGTATTTCTATCGCGAATATGCGAAGAGGAAAATAATTTTTCTATAAACGATGTTATAAATGAAATAAATGAAAAATTAATAAGAAGACATCCGCATGTATTTGGCGATAGTGATGTAAAAGGAAGTCAAAAAATATTAGAGCAATGGGAAGATATAAAAAAAGAAGAAAAAATTAACAATGGTAAAGAAAGAAAATCTATCCTTGATGGTATCCCCTCATCTATGCCCGAAATGGCTAAAAGCTATAGAATGCTAGACAAAGTATCTAGAGTAGGTTTTATTTACCCTGATATAGATAGTGCTTTTGCAAAAATTGAAGAAGAAATGGAAGAAGTAAGAGAGGCTTATAAAAGTGGTAATATCGCTCATACAGAAGATGAAATAGGGGATTTACTTATGGTCGTTATTAATTTTGCACGCAATCTAAAAATAGATCCTGAAATTGCCTTACATAAAAGCAATAAAAAATTAAAAAGAAGATTTGGCTATATAGAAGAAAGTGCTAGAAAAACAAATAAAGAATTAAAAGAAATGACAATAGAAGAGATGGATGATTTATGGAATCAAATTAAAATGTTAGAGAAAGAAAATACAGATAATGTTTGAAATAAGAAATGCCTGCGAAAAAGATCTTAAATCTATAAAAAATATTTGTGAAAAATCATTTAAGCTCACAAGTCTAAATATTGATAAAAATATAACCAAAAACGCTGGTGAATATTTTTTCAATCATTATGTAAGCATTGCTCTTGAAAAATACCCCGGGCAATGTTTTGTTTATGAGAAAAATAAAAATATATTAGGCTTTATAATATACGGTGTTGACAATAGTAGCAGTATAGCCCTTGAAAAAAAGATAGGCAGCATAATATTAGTTGCTGTGCTAGACAAAGAGCAAGATAAAAAAATAGGATATAATTTAATTAAATATATTATAGATTTATTCTATGAAATGAAATTTGACCTGATAACTGTTGGCACTGATAGCGACAATATAGCTGCCCTAAGTATATATCAAAAGCTAGGTTTTAAGACCATATTAAATTGGGCGACCCTCAGACTTAGTGCTCCATACAAAAAACAAAATCCTGATATGGATATAAAATTAAAACTTGAAAAAAATAAAACCGAAATAGAAAACACTATCGATAAAACTTCATTCAAAAAAACAAACTCATATTTTTATGATAGAAATATTGCAATATCAAAAATAAAAAATAAAATAAAAAAGTCTATATCCCAAGATGCTGAAAATGATACAATTTTATTTTATAAAATATACTTAAAAAATGTTGTCATAGGTTTTATTATTATAAGGCATGATATATATCTTTCAAATCATAATGAATGTGTATTTCAAAGAATAGAAGATATTCATGTATTACCAAAACTTATAGACAATAATGTTATATTAAGGAATATAATAAAATCTATTTTAAATGAACATCCTTTTGATATTATTGAAATGCTTGTTCCACTTAACAGATACAACTTGATAAACACAGCAATAAATGAAAATTTTTACTTTGTTCATTCGGCAACAGTTTTACACCATTGGAGGCAATAAATAATGAAAGTACCTAGTTATATTTTAATCTCTTTATTTAGTTTAGTGATACTTGTGGCCATTATATCTATATCATCTTTTCCTGAAAAATACTTTAATCTTGACACAATAGGTTCTACTTCAAAAAAAATTCAAGCTATGAGTAAAAGAGGGGAAAATAAAAAAACAATTAAAATATTTATAGATGCAGGGCATAATTCTAGAACAACGGGTGGTTTTGGTCCTATTGGAGCGGAACATACATTGAATTATGAAGTCGCTTTACATTTGGCTCAAAGGCTTGCAAAAGACAAAAGATTTGAATATGAGATAAGCCGAGATGTTTCTAATTATAGCACAAACATTTTAGCATTTGGGATTTCAAATAAACAGATACTAAATTCAATAATAACAACCAAAGTCGCAGGTGAAAAAAGAAGCAACCCTCTAAGCAGCAAGCAATATCTCGATATGTATTCAATGAGACATTATGCCATAGACAATAATTTTGATTTTTTTATAAGTATACACTTTGATACTGTTGATAAAAAGTATTATAAGAAAGTCCAAGGTTTTCAAGTTATAGTAAGCCCATATAATCGTAAATTTGATGAGAGTTTTGAAATGGCTGAAACTATATCAAAGCGTTTTACAGAATTTTACCCCGTATCAAGGGGGACAAGGCATGATAAAAAACTGCCCGAAAGTATATGGAAAAAGTATGATAAAAATACTTTACATCTCAAAGGAATATCTCTACGCTCTCTTATAGTTATAGGAGATGTTTTTGAATATACATATTTCAATGATAGATATAGTAGCAATAAAGGATTTATCGAAACAATAGAAGACATACCATCCGTTTTGCTTGAAACAGGTTATTTACATGAAAGCAAATTTACAAATGAAGCCACACTCAAAGATGTTGCCAATAGATTATATTTATCTATGTGTGATGTGCTTTTATAGAGATAGATAATAATAAATAATTATATTTTTTCATCTGAACGCTTCATATATAAAATTATATTTATAATAGCAAATACAAATAATATTAAAAATGAAAGTAAAGTTATATAAAAATAAAGTAGACTAGGTTCATATTTATAGACAATTTCAAAGTCGCCTTTATCTAAAGCAACACCCCTAAAAATAGTATTTATCTGTAGCAGCGGTTTTTCTTCTCCATTTACAGAGACTACCCAATCATCATTATAAAAATCTTTTAATAAAAGTATACCCTTATCATATGTTTCTACATCCACCTTTATTAAATTAGCAGTTTCTTCTACTATTTTAGCACTATAATTAATAACATCATTGGTATTACTATTAAGATACTCATAGCCCTCGTCATAGACTACAGCCTCATTTCGATAATTAAAATCACTCGATGTAATAATACCGATACCCTCATCAAAATTATTAACCTTATATGTTTTTGTTATATATTCAAATCTATCCGCAGAATCTTTAATCTCGTATAGATAAGCAACAGAATAATTATCTTGATACATATCTATAAATTTTAAATCATTATAAAAAGCAGACATACTTATATCCCCCGGTGAAAGGAAATATTTAACACCAAGCATACTATATAATCTAGGTTGATATCTATAATAATCATTTATAGCAAAAGCAGAAAAAAAGTTTTCGATATTTTTATCCATTCGACTGGCCGCAGGTGGATCAACAAGCCTAATTTTAAATGCAGGGAATGTATGTGTCATATAAACATTTATATAATTATTTGGTAGAGGCATGACAAGATTATTATTATTATCATCAACACTTCCATTTTTTATTATATCTGTAATACGATTGCCTTTATAAAAATCTCGCATTTCACTTTTTTGTATGAAGGCAGATGCACTTTCCCATAAATCTAATACAAGTATAACCGAACAAACTAATACCAAAATATTCACATTGAATTTTTCAGTATTATCTAAATATAAATATAAAAAGAATATTAGTAGAGTAAATATTAAAAGAGCAATATTATATGTTTTATCGCCTATGAATATGCTAGACATAATAAATAAAAATATTGGCAAAAAAACAATATGCTTTTCAGTTGCTCTAATAGGCCTTAAACTAAGCACATTTTTCACAATCAGCGAAATGCTAGTAGATAAAAATGTAAATCTTAGAAATGATAAAAATATATTTTTTGATATTAATTCTGCTGCATCATGCTCCCATGATAATGCAAATAATGAATAGATAGATGACTTAAATAGCAGTGAGCCTAAAGTTAAAAATGCCCCAAGTAATGTCATAGAATATATAATATATTTTACTATGGTTGTCTTTTTATATTGATTATCCTCGCCAAACAAAGTCATAATTGTATTATCTTTTTTTGCTTTATAAATATTAAATAGATAATCAGCACCATATGCCGCCAATACAGATATAGGTATTACAGCGACATCCAAAAATTTATTTGGATTCCTTGCCGACTGAAAAATAGGGATGCTAAATATAATTTTATATATCAATGGAAAATATCTACCAAAGCTTGCTAGTAAAAATATAATAGAACTTGCTATCCAAAAATGTTTTTCTCTATATTTTTTATGGCTAGAAATTAAAGCAAAAAGTATAAACATAAAAGCAATTACTGATATATTTGTTATTACAAGCGAATAATTAAATGTAGGCTCATCCCCCTCCATTCTAGCAATACGTCCCCAATAAGGACTAGTAGGCGAATATGAATAATCGCCAAAAAATCCCGGCAGTATAAAGGCTAACATCTCTTCAGGTGGATAGCTCCATCTTGTAGCCCAGTCCCATAACTGCCTCTCATTGCCAACGCCCGCAGCCCCTTGGTCTTGCATGGCACGTGTATGCATTATAACCTGTAGGCTTATTGTAAATGAAAATACTATAACTATCAAAAATTTTATAGAAGTAAATAATATACTTTTGTAATCTTTTTTAATATAATCTTTTAGGCTATTATCATTTTTCTTTTTAAATAATAAATATAAAAAATAAGTACCAACAAACACAGCAAAATATGAAGCGACATCTAATGCCCCCCCCATAAATGCTATACCAAGCATCCCACCTGTAAATATAAAATACTTAATTCTACCTTTATCTACAGCAAGCGATAAGAAATAAAGTACCAAAGGAAAATATGCATATGTTTCAAATTTCCCCAAATGCCCCGCCATGACTAATGTTACAAAATTATTTGTAAACATCAAAGCAATAGCGCCAAACATAGAAGCCCCTAAGGACAACTTTTTTTTACGCAGAAATAAAAACATCCCATAGCCAAATATAAAAATATGAAATATTATACTAGCTTGGATGAAAACAGATATTGGTAATAATGCAAGTAATATTGTACGTGGATGTATTATTACTGTACTTGACGATGGCAACTTAAAATATAGATTATTCCATACATATGGAGTACCCTCTTGCATAGCCTCTTTTAACTGCAGATAATACCATGGTATAGTATCATCTGTCCTTAGATATGAAAATGTCAAATTTTTATAGAAAAACAAAAATGCCAGTAATAAAAAAATTGAAAGATATAATATTTCTCTAATAAGTATTTTTTTTTTCATTTATCACATCCTAATTTAGGTATTAAATTATTTTTTGCAAATAATATTTTTCATTAATTATTAAAGCAATTAAGCTAATATAAATATTATTATATTATATCTCTTTGCCCTGATTCTGATACTATAGGCTCTACTGTAATAGTTATAGTTTTATCATCAAATGTTTTGATATCAATGATAAATCCCATATCACTAGCCTTGTTATTTATATCTACAGCCAAATCTCTAGAAGAGCCAATATATTTTATCATAAACTTAGATGTATCACCAACAAATCCACGATTATATACTTGCTTTAGTCCTGCGATATGCTCTTTTAATTTATTTTCAAACTCTATTTGCAAATTAAAATCATCAAGCCCCACAATTAACAGTGAATACTCATAACCCTGCTGTACTATATCTTGCCATTTATCTGTTATTTGCTTACTAATATCTTTACCAACACTATCGGCTGATTTTTGTAATGCAATAGCCGCAGCATCTTCATCACTACCACCGATACCACCAACCTGATGAGTAGATTGTGCAATTGTACGGGCATCAGCTATACTTACAACACGAATAGCAACATTACTACGGTAGCTTTTCATTGCAGTACCTTCTATTTTCTTAAAGAAATTAGCATCAGCCTTGCCAATAACCGCAACCTGTGCCCCTGTGCTAAGCCCTATCTTTGACATAATCTCAACAGATTTTGAGCCCGCAAGTTCCTCAAGCTTTATCTTTTCTTTTGCTAAAACATCTTTTAATGTTTCATTATCTACAAATTGAAATCCCTTCAAAGACATATGTCTCTCTAAGGCTACATTAAATGAATCGCTAATATTACCATATTCATCGGTAACTAATACAACAATAAGAGGGAGATTCATCGTATCTATCAAGACTCCCATAGCCATGAGATTATCTTCTATCATATCGACACCGACATTAGCACTTATCTTTACATAATAAGATTTATCAGTTTGTCGCTCATCTATGATTTTATATGAAGCAATATATCCTGAAGTCTTAGAATATATCTCACTCTTAATTAATCTATTATTTTCAATAACCTTCTCACTTGACATCATTGTACCAACAGCCTGCTCAACCGCCTTACGCTTAGCATCCTCGATACTTCTATCTCTTGCCTCAACAATGCCCCTAGCATCTACCATAGCAAGCCCATCTGCTACTATATCTGTAGTTTTACCGCCCTCAAATTCAGGGTTAGACCAATCCTTTACAAATCCAATATCTGCACCATCACCAATAGTAAAATTAGAATCTGTTTTTGGTGTACTCTTACATCCAAAAATAAAAGCTAGTGAAAATAGAATTAGAGAAACGGCTATTTTTTTCAGCATTAAATATATTCCTAAATAAATTTATATTAAACTATAGTATAATGTAAAATAAAATTTGTCAAAGAAATATATTTAACCATTTTATAGCTAACACATTTAATAGAGATACTGTCATGGAGTGAGAGATATTGGAATGGTTAAACCGAATAATTCTAAATTCTTATCTATAGTGTTATATTTCAAAGCGGAATACAAGCATTCTGTATTATAAAAAATAGTGAAATACTTTAACTCAATTTTCATCTGTTATAGGGTAAGATTCCCCCCACTTTTTGATAAGATTCTCGCTCGTAAGTTCCATGAGATCATTCTACGGAGCCATTAAAATGAGGCTGTCTAACAGGAATATGGCGAAGTGTAATCCCAAACTTTTTATAAGCCAACTCAAATTTTGTCATTGGAATAGCAGGGCTTTTTAGTACAAAAAATATTCGTCCATAATATTTTAGCTTAGCCACATACTCTAAAGGGGCAACATAGCCCAAACTACTATGAAGCCTCTTAGTGTTATACCAATTCACGTATTCAGTAAGTTCTCTCTAAAGCTGATACTTTAATGAAAATATTCTCGCCCACAAAGAAAGAGAGAAGAAATATGCACAAGATTTTGAAAAGAATGCTAAAAATTGCTTTTACTTTACAAACAGAAACTCTAATTATTTTAATAATTTTGAAGTGAGTGCCAAGCATAGAAAGTATATTTTAATCGGCAAAGAAAAGGTTATTTATATTATCACTGATAAAGAACCAGATTATATACGTTCTTTTGACATGACAGATAGATCTGATATAATTGAAAATCCCGATTAAAACATCATTAGTAAGATGTCTAGCAGAAAAAATTGAAACCCTCTTGCAATAATTTCTGGAAAGCAATACATTTAGG
>CAMRBQ010000044.1 GCA_947040495.1 uncultured Spirochaetia bacterium | reverse complement strand
AAAAGAGTAGTAAGTAAAAGAGTAGTAAGTAAAAGAGTAGTAAGTAAAAGAGTAGTAAGTAAAAGAGTAGGGCTATATGATAAATACAAAAGATATAACAGTAGTTGTTGCAGGAGCTACTGATAAAACATTAACAACAAAATGCTTAGCAAGTATAAGAAAGTATTTGCTCAAAGCGACTATTATTCTCTCTACTTGGGAAGGAAGCGAAATAACAGAATTGACAGGACTTTATGATGATGTTATTCTTAACAAAGACCCAGGTTCTACTCCCTGTACAACAGATGAGAACTCAAAATTAAATAATGTAAATAGACAAATCGTATCAACTTTTGCGGGAATAAAAAAAGTAAAAACAAAATATGCATTAAAGTTTAGAACAGATTTTATTCTTACAGGAAATAAATTTTTGAAATATTTTGATAAGCATAAAGGTTTTACTAATGAATTTAAAAATGTTTCAAAAAAAATACTTTCATGCACAATTTACGCTATCAATCCACATAATAATAATATAGAACCATTTCAAATGCATCCAAGTGACTTTGCTTTTTTTGGATTAAAAGATGATTTATATAATTTGTTTGATATACCTTTAATGACTGATGGGGGCTCTTTCTTTTTTCAAGAAGAACCAATGGCTGATAGTAAAATATTATATCAATACACCCCCGAACAGTATATTTGGGTTAATTTTTTGAAATATAAAGGTTTAAAACATTTATTTGACGTAAATGAACAGACGATAAAGGATACAGAAATTTCATTTGCAAATAATTTGGTTTTATTATCACCAAAGCAATTAAATATAAAGCCGTTAAAAAAAGGATTATTATCTGGTCTTACTCAAATTTGTTACACTTATCTTCATTGGCTAAAAATTTATTATAAGTATTGCAAAAGCAGTGTGAGTTTAATATCTCGCTTAAGTATTCTTACACGTATTTTTTTATATTCTATTTTGTGCAACCCTATATTTAGCATAAATGTATATGGCTCAAAAATTAAAATCATGATTTTTTTTATAAAAATAACTATAAAAACTTAATAATATAATTCATCTAACATAGAATAAGACTACTCTACAGCAAGAAAAAATATTATTAAATTTGGAGATGGCGGGAATCGAACCCGCGTCCTACGAAGAGCATTGACTATATGCTACATGCTTATCCTATTTTAAATTATTTCGCTCTATCGGTATAAAATAAGCAAAAAATCGACAGAACTACATTCGAATATACATTATAAAGGCTCGAATAGTACCGTTATAACGTTTCATGTTTGTTTTTGTGCCCTTGAGAAAGTCCATGAAAAAACCTTAACAAAGACAGTAACTTATTTAATTAAGCTACGAGTGCATATTCATTGTTTGCACTTATTGTTTTAAGCCAAGATTTACGTGCATAGCTTAGGCACGGCATGCAAAAGACAATACAACTGTCGCAGTCGAAACCAGTGCATCCCCATATCAAAGAACTTATTTATAGTACATGAACATGATAAGTTAAAATTTTTAAAAGTCAAATATTATAGTATGATAATATTTCTACTTAGTAGAACATTTAGTGAAAATTGTAGATAAACTTATAAAATAAATTGACAATTTATAAATATTTGACTATGCTTATTCATAAGAAGGTATAATGTAGGGAGGAGATATTACTATGAAAAAAATATTACCGATAATTTTGATTTGTTTTGTGATTATTATGGGTTGTTCTGGAAAAAAAACAGATTCGAAAGAGGCTAATGATAAAACTGTTTTTTGGTTAGATAAATTAAGCAATGCGGAAGTTTTGACTAAATTTACAGCATTACTCAATGATATGTCAGGCTTAGATGTTGAAGTTAACAATTATAATGATGTTTCTTCATATCAGACAGCGCTTAGTCAATCAATTGATTCCGATTCATCTCCCGATGTAATTACATGGTGGAGTGGGGAGCAGTTAGAATCTTTGGTTGAGGCTAATAGATTACTGCCAATAGATGATTTATGGGAAGAGTTAGTAGCTATGGGTGTCCCTGATGATGTTAAATCGGCTCTTACTTATAATGGTAAGATTTATGCGGCACCATTTAGTGTTTTAAATAATGTATGTATATATAATATGAATAATTTTGAAAAGGCTGGTATAGAAAAGACGCCTGAAACTTTTGATGAATTTTTAGATGTTTGCCAAAAATTATTAGATGTGGGTATAATTCCAATAGGTATAAAAAATGATTCATGGGCAAGTTTTATTTGGTTTGAAGCCTTTATCGCTGCAAAAAATCCACAACTTTATATTGATATTTGTAATGGTACAAAAAAGTATACAGATGATGAGGTTTTTGAGGTTATGGCTATTTGGGATGATATGATTAAAAAAGGCTTTTTTTCAGAACCTGTTTCTTCGGCAGATGCTATAAAGGAATTTGCTCTTGGGACAACATCAATAGCAATTGAACCACAAATTTTTGTTGCTTCAGTTAGAAATGATTATGGTTTAACAGAAGGTGTCGATTTTGATGCATTTGTATTGCCTAGCATGGACCCAAAAGACAAAGATGTAATATTTTTTGAGGTTTCACCGCTTGCTATATCTGCAAAATCTGGAAATATAGATAATGCTAAAACATTGTTGAAAAGTTTTTTTTCAAAGGAAATACAAACTTTGACATTGGAAGAGATGGGGGTATTTGCTGTTACTACAATTGATATTCCAAATCCAACTACAAAAAAAATGACAGATTTTAGTTTGGATAAAGAAAAATATCAATCAATTTTAAGGTATTATGAGAATACTCCATCAGAGTTGAGGGATGTTGCTGTAAATGAGTTATCAAAATTTATGGCTCAGAGGCAAGATATCAAAACAACATTAGAGATGATTCAGAAAAAAGCGGACGAAGTTTTTAATAATTAAATTACTCAAAACATTTGTTATTCAGTATGTATATATTTAATTTGTATAATAGGGGAGTGATTTAGATTGTGAAAAATAGTTTAGTAAATATATTAAAAAATAAATCAGATTATTTTTATGTTTTACCAGCAGCGATTTTAGTAGCAGTTTTTTTTATAACTTCAATTTTTTATACTATATATATCAGCTTTTTTTCTTGGGATGGTATTTCAGATAAAATATTTGTAGGTTTGAAAAATTATATCGTTTTGTTTCAAGACCCAAATTTTTTGATTTCTATAATGAATACATTGATATGGGTTTTTCTTTCTTTGATAATAAGCTTAGTATTACCATTGTTGTTGGCAATTTTGATTATAAATAGTGTCAATTCAAAATTGTTTAAAAATATTTTTTATTTTCCATCGACTTTATCTGCGACAGTTGGTGGAATGATTATGGTTGCAATGCTATCAAAATATGGTATCCCACAATTGTTTGGTTTTTTGGGATTTAAAGAATTGGTGAGGGACTGGCTTGCTGTGCCATATATTAATACTCTTATTATGATATTAATGGGCTCATGGCAAGGCATTGGTATGAATATGATTTTATTTATTGTGGGGCTTAGAAATATAGAAAATTCACAAATAGAATCTGCAAAAATTGATGGAGCAAAGACTTTAACATTATATTGTAGAGTTATTTTTCCAGCATTAAAACCAACAACGATTATTGTTTTGTTAATGTCTCTTGTGAATAGTTTTAAAGTATTTGATATTATATGGGTTATGACAAAAGGGGGGCCATACAGGTCTTCCGAGACATTGGCTTTAACTATGTATACTGAGGCTTTCATACGCTCTAATTATGGGCTTGGCTCGGCTGTATCTGTGTTATTGTCTGTAGTGATATTGTTTGTCGCATATTTTAATTTAAAAAATACATTTAAATCGGAAAAAATATAGGTATATTTATATTATGGAAAAAGGCGTACAAAACAAAAGAACTAGTATATCAATTAATTTCACTTTAATTATTTTAAGTTTAATTTGGATTTTTCCTGTTTTGTTTTTATTAATAGGTAGTATGAAAACAAGGCAAGAATATAATTTAACAAGTTTTTGGCAGTTGCCTAGTAAAATAAGCTGGGCTGAGAATATAAAATATATAGCAGACTATAGCGAAATTTTTCAAAGTTTGGCTAATAGTATATTATATGGATTATCAGGTTCTATATTTTCAATAACAATAGCGGCATTTGCGGCATATGGCTTGGCAAAATTAAATATAAAAAGAAAAATGTTTTGGTTTTTCCTCATATATAGCGGTACGATATTTCCATTTCAATTATATCTAATACCTGTCTTTTCTGCTTATCAAACTTTAGGTTTATATGATACTAGAATAGGCTTGATTTTATTTTATATTACAATTTGTATTCCATTTTCTATGTTTGTATTAAGAAATCATTTTATGAATATTTCTAATGAAATTGTAGAGGCTGCTCAAATAGATGGTGCTAGCAAGCTAAGAATTTTTGCATGCATTTTAATCCCAATGTCAAAAGCACCATTATCTGTATTATTTATAACGCAGTTTGCTTGGTGTTTTAATGATTTAATGTTTAGTTTAACTTTTATAAAAACAAATGAAATGAAAGGTGTTATGGCGACAATTTCAACTTTTATTGTAAATACACCTGCTTTATTAGTTGCTTGTGCTTTTGTTTCTATACCTATAATTTTGATTTATACTGTTTTGAGTAAAAATTTTGATAAAGGCATTTCATATCAAAGTAAATAAATATATTTTAAAGGAAATATTATGAAAAATTGGAAAATTTATTTGATTCATCATTCGCATACAGATATTGGTTATACGGAAAGGCAAGAAAAATTGATGAGATATCATAGGGATTTTATATTACAGGCTGTAGATATTTTAGATAAAATTGATGCGGGGATATTAAAAGGTGATTTTAAATGGCAATGTGAAAATCAGTGGCAGATAGAAAATTATTATATGTATGCAAATGATAAAGAAAAACAGTCTTTTGAAAAGCATGTAAAAAGTGGTAGGATTGGTCTATCTGGAAATTACTTAAATATGACAGAGATGGTAGATTATGATGTATTATTTTCTAGATTAAATAAAGTAAAAAAATATGCTGATAAATTGGGTATTGAAATAAAAAGTGGAATGTCAGCAGATGTTAATGGTTATGCTTGGGGATATACCGATGCTTTATATGAAAATGGTGTGGAAAATTTATATTGCAATTTGCATCCACATCATGGCATGTTCCCTCTTTATAAAAAACAGCAAGCATTTTATTGGGAAAGTCCAAAAGGGAATAAAGTTTTGACATGGCTTAGTGAACATTATCATTTTGGAAATGAGTTATTTTTTGCACCGCATGCGGGCTCATCATATATGCTTTTTGATGATAATAGAGATAAAATTCAAAGGAAAGGTTATTTAAGTTTTGATGAAAATATTACAGAGCAACAAGAGATAGAGGTATCTGTTTCTAGAATAACACGTTATCTAAATAATTTAGAAACGGAAGATTATCCATTTGATTTTGCTCCTTTTATGGTGTCTGGTGCTATTACTGATAATGCCCCACCTAGTTTTTTAATTTCAAAAAGGGTAGAAAAATTAAATGAGATTTTTAAAGGTAAAGTAATCTTTGAGATGGCAACTTTGGATGATTTTTTTAATGTTGTAAAACAATCTCAATATGAAATACCTACATATAAAGGAGATTTTACCGATTGGTGGGCAGATGGCATCGGCTCTACTCCGCATGCAGTTAAACTTTGTAGAGATGCACAAAGAAAAGTTAGTATAACAAAAAAATTAGATGGTGATAATAAATTAGGTAATATTGATTGGGTAGAAAGTGCATCTGAAAATATTATGTTGTATACAGAACATACTTGGGGATATTCTTCTTCTGTGTCTGAGCCTTGGGATACCTTTGTAAGTAATTTGGAAAAGAAAAAAGATGCTTATGCTATTAATGCTAATACTGAAATTTCAAAAAATTTAGATTTGATTTTGTCTAAACTTGGAGAAGTTAGTATCTCTATTGGTAGAAAGCAAAGGTATAAAATTCTTAATCCACATGATGTTCAGTATAAAGGTATTATTAAGATATATTTAGAATATTGGGAATGTATTGATGGTCATATTTTTGATTTCAATAGTAAATTTGAAGTATACAATGAATTGACAAATGAAAAATTATTTTCTCAAGGGCATTCTATTGCGAGGGCTTATGAGATTGAAGTATTTGTAGATTTGAAATCCAAAGAAGAGATAATTGTGTATTTGAAAGAAAATAATGTAAATGAGACAACTGTTAGAAATCATGCTCATATTGGTGCTGATGCTGTTCGAGATATTATCACTGATAAAGATGAAACTGAAATGCCATTTATAATTGAGACCCCTTTTTTCAAAGTGAAATTTTCTCAAGAAAAAGGTATTGAATCGATATTTGATAAAACATATAATAAAGAAATTATTGATTCAAATGTAAAGGAATCTGCATTTGGTGGAATATATGAAGTAACAAAAAGCCATTCTGATGATTTGCAATGTGATGTACGTAGAAGAATGGGTAGAAATCGTTGTTCTATGGCAACTGAACGCTCTATAACTAAATTAATTGATATAGAAATAAAAGAAACTGGCAGTGTTTATTCTTTAGCAAAATTGACCTATTGCCTTGAAGGAACAAATTTTTATTATTTATTTTTAAAGGTCTATAAAGTATTGCCTCTAATAGAAGCTCGTATTTGTATACATAAAAAAAGTGTTTGGGACCCTGAAAATTTATATGTGTCATTACCATTTATTACTGATGGAAGTAATGAAACATATATAGATAAAACAGGTTGTATCATTCGTCCAGGGATTGACCAACTGCCCGGTGCTTGTCAAGATTTCTATTTATTACAAAATGGCTTTATAAGAAAGGGTCATACATTTGACATTGTTGTTGCGATGAAAGATGCTCCATTAATTAGTTTTGGTCAAAGAGAAGCAAAGCCTATAGAATTATGTGATTGTAAGAATACAAAATTAAATACATCTACACCATATTCTTGGGTTATGAATAATTTTTGGGAGACAAATTTTAAAGTTGATTTAGGTGGATTCCATGAATTTACTTATTTTATAAAGACAGTCGATACCGATAAAATAGAAAATGAAATAAAACAATGTGAGGCACTGAATCAGGGTGTATTAGGATTTTTTATATAATTATGATTTTATCTTATTAGATATATATATATTATTTATGGGGCACTCTTGATTGTAAAATTATATAATCGAGAATGTCCCATAATTTTTAATCAGAGAATTTTATTATGTATTTATATATCTATTTACACCATTTAAATATGCCTTTACAGATGCCTCAACAATATCTGTTGATGAGCCAGAAGCAAATACAATTCTACCTTTTTCATCACTCAATATGACATGTACTTCACCCAATGCATCTTGACCTTTTGTAACAGCTTTTAAATCATATTCTTTCATTTTTAAATTGCAATTTGTAATCCTATTTATAGCCCTACAAGCAGCATCGACAGGACCGTCCCCAGAAGCAGCCTCTTCAAATATCTCTTTTCCCAGCTTTAATTTTATAGTGGCAGATGGAGCAATTGTTGTCCCAGATAATGTATGGATATATTCTAGTGTATAATGATTTGTGTTTATATTAAGCATATCAGATACCAATGCCCTTATATCATCTTCATATATTTCTTTTTTCTTATCAGCCAATTTTAAGAATTCTTCAAATAATTTAGTAATTTCATTTTCAGCTAATTTATATCCCATAGATTTTATTTTGCTAGAAAACCCATGACGACCAGTATGACGACCCATGACCAATGTCGCCTCATCATTTCTACCAATAGATTCTGCGGTCATTATTTCATATGTAGCTCTATGTTTAAGCACACCATCTTGATGTATACCACTTTCATGGGCGAAGGCATTTTTTCCGATAATTGCTTTGTTAGGCTGCACAACAAAACCAGAATATCTTTCAACAAGCTTACTTGTAGTATATATTTCTTTTGTGTTTATTTCGCAATTGATATTGTATAAATCTTTACGAACATTTAATGCCATAGCTATCTCTTCAAGTGATGCACTTCCAGCCCGTTCACCAATACCATTCATAGTACATTCAATTTGTCTTACACCATTATTTATAGAAACAAGTGAATTGGCTACAGCAAAACCTAAATCATCATGGCAATGTACTGATATTATAGCCTTGTTAATATTAGGCACATTTTTGATAATAGCACTAATAATCTCATCATATTCATTAGGCATAGTGTATCCGACAGTATCAGGTATATTTACAGTAGTCGCACCTGCATCAATAGCCGCTTCAACCATCTCGCAAAGAAAATCAATTCTACTACGTGTAGCATCTTCTGCTGAAAATTCAACATCGTCTGTTAGAGTTTTCGCAAATTTCACAGCCTTTACACCAAGTTTTAATATTTCATCATGTGTTTTATTAAATTTATGCTTTATATGAATATCGCTAGTTGCTATAAATGTATGTATCCTTGGATATTTCGCATATTTGACAGCCTCAAATGATCTTTCAATATCTTTGTTTACAGCACGTGAAAGGGCACATATTACAGGTACATCTTTTCCTTTTGAAAATGTTTTTGCTATAAGCTTAGTTGCTTCAAATTGTGCATCGCTTGAAATAGGGAAGCCCGCCTCTATTACATCGACATTCATATTGGCCAAAGACTTAGCAATTTCAAGTTTTTGTTCAATTGTCATTGATGCCCCCGGGGCTTGCTCTCCATCTCTTAGCGTTGTATCAAAAAATATTATTTTATTTTTATCAAATTTTTTCATTGTTATCTCTCCTAAGATTATTAAATTAGCTATTGTGAAAGCTATATAAAATTATTTGTATTTTTTTAATGTGATTGTAGATTAATACTTGAGGGCATCAATAACTAAATGGAACACGCGTGAACCGTGCATAGTATTGATAATTTTGACTACCACTTGCATGATGTTTCCTCTTACGAAATTACTTATAGTAGTATAGTATATTTTATATTTTAAATCAATAATACAAAATATTTTTTATGTTTCTTAGATAAAATTATTATATTATATTTTTTTTTGTTTGCTTGTTTTTTGAAGTATGTCAGATATTTTTTTATGATTATTTTTTATGGCAAGCATTAAAGCAGTATTATTATTTTTATCTTTTGTATTTATATTATTATGAATATTAGTGTCTTTTTTTATAAGCATTTTGACTATTTTTATATGTCCATTTGAAGAGGCTTCCATCAAAGCAGTTGTACCATTTTTGTCTTGCACATTTATATCAATAGGGCTACGTAGAAGAAGGCTTACTATTTTTGTATAGCCGTTTTTTGATAGCCATATTATAGGGATTTCATCTATTATATTTTCTAGCTTTACATCTGTCATTGAACTCACAATAATTTTAACTATATCTATATATTCTTTATATGAAGCCCAAAATAAAGCATCATATCCATCTTTATCTTTTATATTAACATCAGCATGAGACTCAATGAGTAGGGTGGTAATATTTGTAAATCCTTTTGACGAGGCTTTTATTAATGCAGTCCTTCCGACTTTATTTTTGATATTAACATCAGCATGAGATTCTATTAATATTTTCACAACTTCAGTATGTCCATTATCTACAGCAAGCATTAAAACACTATTGCCATCTTTATCTCTATCATTTATATTTGCTTTTAATTTTATAAGTGTTCTTACTATATCTATAAAAGCATTCTCGCAAGCAAGCATCAAAGAAGTATAGTTATAGTTGTTTTTATTATTAATATTTGAACCATTCTTTATTAGTATATCGACAATATCTTTATGACCATTATATGAAGCCCAAAATAAAGCAATATCACCGTATCTATTTTTTATATTAACATCAGCATGAGATGCGATTAATATTCTTACAACTTCAGTATGCCCATTTTCACTAGCGAGCATTAAAGATGTGTAGCCATTATTATTTTGACTATTAATATTAATACCTTTGGTACTTAGAAGTAATGTCACAATATCAGTATAGCCACTTTCACTAGCGAGCATTAAAGGGTTATAGCCATGCTCATTTTTTATATTAATATTTTTACTTTGAGATAGAATATTACTTACAAGATTAAAATCATTACTTTGTGTCGCTTTAATTAAATCCATATTTTATAGATTAAACCCATAGGTCAAATTTATCCCATAACTCAATGCCCAGCCATCATTTAGATAATATTTTGAAAAGCCTATCATCTCTTCGGACTTATAAAAGCCAAAGCTAAAGCTAACAGAAAATACAGATGAATATGCAATGTAATTTGCTTTCAAAGCAAATTCTCCACCCATAGGTAAGAAGGGTTCATTATTGTAGTGATAATTGTCAGAATTAACTCCATAATAATCTTGAAACATAGCTTTTAATGAATAGCCCAGGCTAGTGGTTAATGTAAACCCAACTTGTTTTTGGCTATCACCAATTAAATATGTACCAAGACCTGCCCCAAAAGTTAAACCTCTACCCCATGTAAGCTGATCATTTGGTCTGATAAAATCTGTTGTATAGGCGAGCATAATATATGGGTAGACTTTTTTGCTAAGCCCTATTATATTGGCTTCTATACCAGTAGTACTTAAAAACCGTATATTTCCAGTATATGGATTAGAATTATTTTTGCCCGCTTCAAAATCTACTATTTCTATTCTTGTGATAAAATTTATATTTACATTATTTTTTCGTTCTTGGCTGTAAGAAAATGTTGAAAAATAAATGAACAAAACTGCTGACAAGAGTAAAGACGATAATTTATATTTCATTTTTATCCCCATAATTTATACTTTATATTTAAGAAGTGTAAAGTATATGATAGTATTAGTCAAGTTATAAGAAGGGGTGTTTTAGGTGCATATTTATAAAAATAGTTTATAGCAATAATATTTTCTATTTAAAATATCTTTGCTTTTATATACTTCCATGCTATAATTAATTGCAAAAAATATTATTGTATTAATATGGATATGAGATTATTTATATTTTATTTGGAGAAAATAAATGGAAGTAGTAGATAAATTTTTAAGCGTTGTAAGGCAAGCATTATCAACAGATAAAATTAAAGAATTAGATAGTGAATTACTTGCACTTAAAGAATTAAACAAAGCATCTGGTGCGACAAAAGAAAATATTGATAAGCTAAAAAAAGCATACCCACAATGTCCAAAATCTCTTATCGCTTTACTTGAAAATATAGATGGTACATATCATCGAAAGTATAATGATGAAACTGTGAGTATGTTAATTTTTGGCTCAGAAGCACCTTCTTATTATTTGTTATCTATCGAGCAGATGATTGAAAAATCAAAAGATGAAGAAGATATTTCCTATCTTACAAATGAAGATGAGGTAGACCCAGATGATTATGAAGATGGCATCGCTGTTGACATTGAAATAAATCAAGAGGCTCTTTATCGAGGGAAATATCTTTGTTTTTCTCATTGTATGAATAATGGCGGCTCATCGAGATTATACATAGATTTTAATCCAACAAGTGAAGGTGTATGTGGTCAAATAGTTTCTTTTATTCATGACCCTGATGAATATAAAGTTATTGTTGACAGCTTTGATGAATTTTTGCAGCAACAAATTGAGGACGGTCTTGATTATTTAGAAGACTATGCCGATTTCTATTTGAATGGCAATGATGATGATTAAATAGAAAATAATAAATGAACATCAAAGAAATATATAAGTGTTTTGATAGGATAGGCTCTTGTACTTTTGCAACTGTGGCTGGTAAATACACCAAACTCGCATTGCCCATTTTTTAACCTTTGATGAAAATGGCTTATATTTTGAAACGATGAATACAAAGCTATTTTATAAACAGCTCAAAGAAACTGACACTGTGAGTGTATGCGGCTTATCTAGCAACCCTAATGTAGAAACCGACAATGATGGCAACCCTATTTTTGCTCGGGGCTATTTTATTCGAGTTAGCGGTGATGTTTAAGAATTTACTATTGAAAAAGCAAAAAATAAATTTGATGCTAGATTTTATTTTTTTATAAAAGATAATGAGCGTTATCCTACAATGACAGCATTTTGCTTATATCACTTTCATGGAGAAATATATGATTTTGAAAAAGAGAATAGAGATCATAAATTATTGAGAGAGCAGTTTTTATTTGGAAATTTTCCTATCGTTGCTGCGGGGTAACTATTTCAGAAAAATGTATTGGCTTTGGTAATTGTTTTGAACAGTGTACATTTAATGCCATTGAAAAAGTTGGTATGTAATATAAAATTAATGGAAACCGTTGTGATGAATCTGGGAGTTATTTTTTGAATTGCCTATCTAATGCGATTAGTCATAAGGGAATATAGTTGTAGGATAAATTATAAAACTAATTAATTTTATATATTTGAAAGAGGCTTATAATGGGTATAGATTTAGATTTTTGGAAATACAAAAAAAATGTGCATCTTGATAATCAAAAGGTATATGAAAAAGCATGCTGTGATGGTGAACATGTAGATGCTTTGGAAGCATTACCAATAGAAAAAATTCTAATAAAAATTGTTGATAGTTTTTTAGATTGGAAACATCTTGATGAAAAAACTTTTGAAAAAGATAGCAAGGGTTCATTTCAAATTTTTACAACCTCGCAAATAGTACGCTTTGATTGTTATGGTATGGACGAAGATGATTTAAATTTACTCATTGATATTATGCTTGAATTTGATTGTCCACTTTATGATCCACAAATTTCACAACGCTTTGATTAGATGCTATAAATAAAATATCTTGTAAGTGTTTAGGTTGTAAGATGTTTTATGTAGTTCCCTATAGAAAAGTATTATACTTAACTTGGGCACCAATAAAAAACAATCTACCTATACACCTACAAGAATTATAAAATAGAGCCAACAAACATATGTCTATAAATATTATTTATTCTTCAAATATTTTTTCTCGTAATTGCTCCATAATTTCCATGCAAAACCTGTAAACAAAACTACTCCACCAATTTGATATAAAATAGCGAACATTGGATGAGTTTCTCCTTTCGGTAATACTTCACCACGTAAAGCCATTGCAATAAGAGCTGGGTCTGGTACAAGCGATGTTACAAGTGCTAGACAGAAAAAAAGTAGCAACAATATTCCAAAAAGCACCCCAACTTTTGGATTTTTTGACAAACGGAATTTTCTTGGTGTATTATCATGCTTTAGGCGGAAATTGATATATGCTACAAAAAAGAAAATCATAGGAAGAAGGGCAGTAGCTGCTGTCATATTTATCAAAAAACGTAAGAAAGTATCAATTTGAGCAATCCCTAAACCAGGAATTAAAAGTATTATACTTACGACAACAGCTTGAAGATACAAAGCCTTTACAGGTGTTCCATTCTCATCAACTTTATCAATTCCCCAAGGAAGTATATTCTTAGGAACTTCAGAGAAGAAGACTTTGACAGGTGCTGATGCCCATAAAACAACACTACCCGCTGAAGCTAAAAATAATATTAATCCAACAACATTTACTAAACCAGTTGTTACTCCAAAGGGTTTGCCCAGAGCTTCAAAAGCAATATAAATAGCATCACTATAGTTTCCAGCAAGTACCTCTTTTGGTATTACGATACCTACTGCTATACATCCTAAGATATAAACAATACCAACAAAAAATGCTGAAAATATCATAGTCTTTATAAATACAGATGCCCCGCCTTTTAAATCTTTGATATAAACAGCAACACTTTCAGCACCACCTACAGCCTGCAATATCCAAGCAAATGTTGCAAAATAAGCCCAATTAAAATTTGGTGCCATTGTAACTATATTGATAGGTTGGGCAGCAGGCTTTTTTAATATCACTACAATAGCAAATGCTATAAGAATAAAAACTATACCCATAGCAAAACGAGCAACACCTGAAATATTTGTTACAATCGATATCCCTTTGGCTCCTTTTGTAGTAACCCATGTTGCTATCCAAAATAATACTATAGAAACAAGAGAAATAATTAGATTATCATCTACTCCCCATATGTTTCTTCCTGTGAAAGCATAAGAAGCAGAGATAAGCATGCCCGGTAGCAACGAAGAAAAGAAAAATAAATTCACAAAAAAGTATGTCCAAGATGCTAAGAAAGCCCATTTTGGACCTAAAGAACTTTCTATCCATTTAGTATATCCTGATTCGTTATCGGGATTCGCCGAAGTAAACTCTGCAATCATAAATGAAAATGGAATAAAATATAAAAGTGTAGCAAACATAAATGATGGTATTGTCGCCAACCCTATACTTGCACTATTATTTATTACTTGCCCAAAGCTAAAAATAGCAGTGAATGTTAGCATTAGTAGGGCGCCTGATTTTAATACTTTTCTATCTGACATAAATCATCTCCTTATTATATTTATTTATTTAAAAAGTAATTATCTTCAACTGTTACTTTAATAATTATTTTTTTTACAAACTCCGATTCTAAAAATTTGAAAGCTTCATTATTTTCGACAATTATAATGTTGCCTTCTTCCAGATTTATAATATTACCCTTTCCTTGAAAATATTCATAATCTGTTTCATCATTATATAAACTTGTTTGAGTTAGATTAGATTTTTTGGTTATTTCTATATTTTGATTGCCTTTTATATAGTAGTGAATATCCATATATCTTCTATGCCCAATAAAATATTCATCTGAATTTTGTTTTGAGTCAACAAGCATATAAATTAAAGAATCACCGATACTATAAAACCTATTGGCTTTAAGTTTATCTTTATTTTCAATAGCCTCAACACAACGCTGCCATTTTCTTCCTACTCTAAAAATATTTTTAAATTGTTCTAAATTTTTTAATAATTCCATTGTAATGTCCTAAAAAGTTAATTTTGATAATTCAATAGCATTACAGCTACCTGCATTATACGGCAAAAGAATAAAGTCATAGCTGAAATCTTCCATATAGACACGATATGAATCTAGCACTTCTGAACCCCATGAATTAGAACCCAAGCCTAATATCTTATAATCCAAATTTAATGTTATGTAATCAGATTTTTTTAATTCATTGGTATGCTGTGCTTTATGAATATTTTCTTTAGTATAGTTCCAAGCGCTAAAATTAAGGCTATCTTTTGAGTACATAAATATACCCGCACCAAAATGATTGGTTAAAGATAGCCAGCTAACCTCTTGACGATTCCCATTGTCTTGAGGCATAGAATAATTTGTAAACAAATCATCCACCGAACATTTATATAAACCTATTGTGTTGGATTTTTTACTATCCTGATAATTTTCACCAGGACCTCGACCATAATACTCGACAGATTGAAAATCTTTATTGAGCCCAATTTCCATTCCTATTTTTGGAATAACGCCAGCATAATTGCCATATTTTTTGCCTTTAAGTGTAGTTTTTATATAACCACTATTTTGAATTTCATATTGATATACACAATGCATTCCAAAATCAAGTACAGGCGGTGCTATTATGCTGCTTATTGATATTGTGATTTTCTCTTCTTGTTTATCTATGTTTAGCTCTCGAAAATGTTCTTGCATAATTGCTATATGATTTGGCACCCAAAGATCATTATATTCTGGTTTATGATTATCTATCATTGGTTTGAAGAAATTAATTTTTGGCGAAGCGGCTATTATCTCTTGCCCATTGACAGACCATGAAATTATTTTACCATTGATTTTAGAGAAAACTATTTTAAAATTATATCCTAGAATATGTATTTCTTGTTTCAACTCCTCTAATTTCATATTATATTTATTATTATCTGCAT
>CAMRBQ010000043.1 GCA_947040495.1 uncultured Spirochaetia bacterium | reverse complement strand
GTGGCTAGTTGTGGACGAATATTTTTTGTGCTAAAAAGCCTTGCCATTCCAGTGTACAATTGTAAATACTGTGTTTTTATAAGTTACTACTACATAGTAGAATGAAAAATAATATGAGTTTTAATTTTGTTGAAATTAAAAAGTATTAAAAAAAATAGGGGTTTTATGGCTATACATATTAACTTAACTGATAGGAAAGTATGTACTACTGAGCATTTTTCAGTTGGGTACGACGCTGTTGGCAAAAGATACCTAATTGATATAATTATTACATGGGTAATTTGGTACAGTAGATATTACTCTATTTCCAAAGAAGAATATGAAATGTTTGATACTAATATAGAAAAATTAAAATCCATTGCAAATGAATGTTATAAAACAGGAATAAGCCACCAACGATTTGTAGACTCTGAAAATTTAAGAGATGAAATTATAAAAATTTGTGATGAATGTGATAGTCAATACTATGCAAGTCAGTCAAAAATGGAAAGTTTATGTCCTAATTGTGCCCATTATCTTTATGGTTATGAGAATTGCCCGCATAAAATGAAAAATAATAAATGTGAAATATGTGGCTGGGATGGTTCTGTTTCCACTTTGATTACAAACTTGAAAAACAATATATAATTTAAAAATAGCAGTAAAATATTTATAAAAAATCAAATAATATTAGAATTCTTTAATTAGTTTATCCATAACAAATATCTTAGCTAAGCCTATATAAAAACAAATATCGTCTATAGAAAAAAATTAGTTATTTGTTATAATTGCTAAGGTTCACTGGAGGAGGCATTAAATGAAAGATGTTGTAATTATTGGTGGTGGTATATGTGGATGTTCTTTGGCAAGGGAATTATCAAAATATCAATTAGATGTTCTTGTTTTAGAAAAAGAGAATGATGTTTCTTTTGGTGCTACAAAGGCGAATAGTGGTATTTCTCATGGCGGTTATGACCCAATTCCGGGTACTTTAATGGCAAAATATAATATATTAGGCAATCGTATGATGGAAGGCTTATGCGAAGAGCTATCTGTTCCATTTATAAAGACGGGCTGTCTAGTAGTTGCATTCTCAGAAGATGAAAAACAAACACTTAAAGATATTTATGATAGGGGTATAAAAAATGGTATCCCAAAAGAATGTCAAGCTATATTTAATCAAGATGCCCTTCGAGAGAAAGAGCCTCATATTTCAGATAATGCTTTGGCAGCATATTATTGTTCTGAAACTGGTGTTGTAAGTCCATATGAACTTTGTGTTGCCCTCATGGAAAATGCTGTAGTAAATGGGGCAAATATATCTACAAGTACAAAGGTTATAGATATAAAAAAAATAGACGATGTATTTTCTATAAAGACAAATAGTGATGAATATAATAATATCGAAACAAAATTTATAGTGAATGCCGCAGGTCTTTATGCTGCCGATATTCATAATATGCTTGAGCCCTCTCCATATTCTATTAAAGTGAGGCGTGGCGAATATTATTTACTTGATAAAAAATATGGCCCTCTAGCAAATACTGTAATATTTCAATGTCCATCTGATAAGGGCAAGGGTGTTTTGGTTTCACCAACAGCCCATGGCAATTTGATAGTAGGCCCTAATGCATATTTTATCGATGATGCTGATGATACAGATACAACACCCAAAGGCTTGGAAGAGGTGCGTATTTTTGCAAATAAAACGATACCAAATATCCCTTATAATGCCAATCTCCGTAATTATTCTGGCAATAGGGCAGAGCCTTCAACCGAAGATTTTATAGTTGGTGAGGTGGATAGTGTCAAAGGCTTTTTTGAAATGGCGGGGATTAAATCACCAGGTCTTACTTCTGCTATAGCAATTGCAATAGATATGGTTAGTATGTTAGAAGAAGCAGGATTAAGTCTAAAACAAAAAGCAAACTTTAATCCATTTCGTACATTTGTGCATTTAGATTATTTGCCATTTGAAGATAGGTCTCGTTTAATTAATGCAAATCCTTTATATGGGCGTATCGTTTGTCGTTGTGAAAATGTATCTGAGGGCGAAATAATAGATGCAATGCGTAGACCTAATGGTGGTAAAACTATTGAGGGTATAAAAAAAAGGACACGTGTATGTGCTGGTAGTTGTCAAGGTGGATTTTGTACGCCTCGTATTGTTGAGATAATGGCACGTGAATTAAATATAGAAGTCGATAAAATTTTCCAAGATAAAAATGGTTCTTTCATAGTTTCTGAGAATGCATTTGATTTATCAAAGGTGGAAGGCAATGATTAGAAATGAACATAGACAACTTGTCATTGTAGGTGGCGGGGCAGCGGGTATTGCCTCTGCGGTTAAAGCATATAATTTGGGTATAAAAGATATTTTATTATTAGAGCGTGATAGAGAACTTGGTGGAATTTTGGAGCAATGTATACATAATGGTTTTGGTCTTCATATATTTAAAGAGGAACTTACTGGACCTGAATATGTAGAAAAATGGCTGAAGAAAATTGCAGAATGTAATATAACAATTAAAATAGATGCCTCTGTTTTAAAGATGACAAAAGATAAAGAGCTTATCGTACAAAGCCCCGAGGGTATTTTTAATATAAAGGCAGATGCTATAATATTTGCAACAGGTTGTATGGAAAGACCAAGGGGGGCGATTTCTTTACCGGGGCCTCGTGTTTCAGGGATTATGACAGCAGGCTCTGCACAACGTTTTCTAAATATTGATGGGAATATGCCCGGCAAAAAAGTTGTCATTTTAGGTTCGGGAGATATTGGTCTTATCATGGCAAGGCGAATGACATTAGAGGGGGCTAAAGTATTTGGTGTCTATGAAATTATGCCATATTCTACAGGGCTACTTAGAAATGTTATTCAATGCTTAAATGATTTTGATATACCATTACATCTATCAAAGACAGTCTATAAAGTTCATGGTAAATCAAGACTTGAGGCTGTAACTATTATCGATGTTGATGAAAATCATAAGCCTATTGAAGGGACGGAAGAATATATAGAATGTGATACTTTATTATTATCTGTTGGGCTACTCCCTGAAACCTCAGTATTAGAGGATGCGGAAATTAAAATAAATCCATTTTCAAAAGGGCCTATAGTAAATCAAATGATGGAAACTTCATTAGAGGGAGTTTTCGCTTGTGGCAATATGCTACATGTACATGACCTTGTAGACAATGTTTCTCTTGAGGGAGAGAAGGCGGCAGCTGGTGCATTTATGTATCTCAGTGGTAAAGGAGGTAGGAATCAAGAGCGGCTAATTAATGCAGGTAATGGGCTTATATATACAGTCCCTCGTACGCTAAGGATGGATACAGATGAACGGTTTTATGAGATATTATTTAGGGTGTCAAAACCTGTGTTTGGTAAGATAACAGTTATGTCTCACTCTAAGATAGTTATTGAACATAAAAGCAGGCAATTGAGCCCGGGTGAAATGGAGAAAGTTATTATTCCAAGGGATAAACTAGCGAACAATATGGAAGATATTAATATTTATGTGGAGGTTGAGTAGAATATGAAAAAAGAAATGATTTGCATATTATGTCCTAGGGGATGCCGCCTGAGCGTTGATATAGATACACTCGAGGTGCTAGGGCATTCTTGTCCTAGGGGAACACAATTTGGACCTCAAGAACTTACGAATGCGAAGAGAATGCTTACAACAACAGCTACAATTGTAGGGGCAATACATAAACGTATCCCTGTTAGAACTACGTCTTCTGTTCCATTAGATAAAATTTTTGAATGCATGAAAGAAATAAAAAAATTAAAACTCATAGCCCCGATAAGAAGAGGGGATATTTTAATAGAAAATATACTCGATATAGGTGTAGATATTATAGCATCTCGTAGCCTATAAACAATAGGTAGCCAATTAAATATATTTTAATTAACTACCTGTTAAATGTTTAATAAATTTTGATATTTATTTTTTTGCAGTTTTCATCGCGGTATTTTTATCGACAACAGTAACCTTAGCATTTGCTGCTGTTGCTGTTGTTTTTTGTGTTTTAGAATCTACTGTATGTACACTTGCAATACTTTTTTTGGCATTGAGTACCTGACTAGTGGAATTGCCATCATCATCAACCCATGTGATGAAAAATATTTGATTGCCTAAATCTGTAAAACCGTATGTTGCTGTAGATGTTTTTCCATTGCTACCATTACTAATTTCTTGTAACTGTAGTATTGTCGGGCTTTGAAAGAACACTACATATTGACCGCCATCATAATTATAGACTACATATTGATCTAAGAAATCGGCATGTTGTTTTAGAGATTTTGTATTTTCAGTTTTTCCATATGAGAGAGAAAAAGAAAGTACAAAAATAAATATCGCTAAGAATAATTTTTTATTTAATGTATTTTTCATTGTAATTTTAACCTATTTTTATACAAGATTATTTACTTTGGGTTTCTGAATTAGAACTTGTTTTTGCATTTGCAGTCGTTTGAGCATTCGCAGTCGTTTTTGAATTAGAAGCTATTGTGTTTTTGCGAGATGATTTAGCTGTTGTCATTTTTGAGTCTGTTTCCCAACTGAATAAGCATGTATATCCTGCCATGACGCTACCTACTGCAGGTTTTTCATTTGATTGAAATATAACAATTCGATTTGAACCACCACCTGTATCAAGATATGCCCCTGTATATTTTGCGCTCATTTTTCCATAAGATAAAGAAAAAGCAGATATGAAAATTATACCAATTAGGAATAATTTTTTAGTAATAAAATGTTTCATAGTGAAAACTCCAGATTTTTTAAAATTTAATTTATGTTTTATAAATTATATTTTGAATATAAGCTAAGCAATTACTTTGTACACTTATTAGATAGTATATTTTTTATAGAGAATATATTTATAAATTGAAATACATTTTATTATACTTTTAATAAAAAAAAGCGAACATTATAAAATGCCCGCTTTAATTTTTTATTAATAAAATTTTTATTTAAAATCTTATACTAATTCCAAGCCTTGGTAGAAACACTGCTCTTATATTCATAGCCCATTCATACCCAGACACAGAATTAGCTATTTGTGGGAGTTGAGATATATCTGTAGCCCATGGTACAAAGTAGTATCCAAAATCAAATAGCCCAATATCTAGACCAATCTGAACAGGCCAGTTTTTTCCCATAGTTGGGAATAACTGTATATGCCATCCTAGTTCTAATGCTGCATAAATGCCATGTCCTGATACAGATTCTGAGCCTCCTGCTTGTGCAACGGCACTGCCGCTAAGATTTACATATGTCCCACCAACTTTTGTAAGAAGATAAAATCCCCAAGGTGCTTTTTGTCCCGGGAAAAATTTCAATCCAAAAGAATATGGTATTGTTTCATAATCAAAATCATAGTTTTCGCCCCCAAATTCACCACGCAACCCAGCAAATGCAAAACCTCCCTCAAAAGATAAGGCCATAAATGGAAGTACAGCTAAATCATAGCTGAATATCATGGAAAAACTTCCTGAAGGTACTTTTAAACCTACTTCATACTCTGATGCTGCGGGTATAAATTTTTGTGCGGTACCTAAAAGCATTGGAAGACCATAAATAGGTATATTAGGAGCAAAGTTTAAACCTATACGGCTTTTGCCTTTCATGTATCTTAAAAAAGGATTTTCTATACCTTCAACGATAACATCAGTAATATTATCTTCTGCTATTTTCACCCTGTTATCATCTGCCGAACGCTCTAATTTAGCAATATATAGTTTTAGTTCAGCAATCTCTATTTTTCTGTCTGTTATATCATGACTAAGAGATTTTATTTCATTCTTAGATAATCTAATTTTTTCTTTTCCAACAAGTTGTGATTCACTTTCTTCAGATAGTTTTTTTGAATCAGATGTATCTATTTTTAATTCATTTATAGCAGTAGCATAAATGCTGGCATTATTTTTAAGTTCATTTATTTTTGTTTCTATTTCATTTTTAGCAGTTGTAAGATTTGCAAGTTCTTGTTTCAAAATTTCAAGTTTGCTGTTAGCTATACTCAAATTTTCTTCAGAGCTTGCGATTATTTTTTCATAGGCTTTAATTTTTTTGTTTATTCCAGATATATTTTTATTTGTTTCAGATATTTGTGATTTTGTTTGACTTATATTATTTTTCAAGCCTGCTTTTTGAGTTTCTAATTCGCTTATATCTGCTTCTGGATTTTCTTTTTTAGCAGATTTTATTTGAGTCTCTATATCATTCAATTGAGTTTCTAATTCTGATAATTTAGTTTCTAATTGAGTTTGTTCTTCTTGATAAGTATTTAACTCTATATTGGCTTCTTCAAAATTAGCTGGAGTATTTTCTATATTAGATATGTTTTCTTCTGTAGAAGCTATATTGTTATTAATTTTTTCTATGTTGCTATTAGTTTTATCGAGATTTTTTTTATAATCATTGATTTCTTTTTGTATAGACATCATTTGAGTATAGTTTGTATTAGCCGTCTCGTTTTTCCCTTCAATTACTCCAAGACTTTCTTGAACTTCAATCAACTTTATCCCTAGTTCTTCTAATTCAGTATTTTTTTGTTCCAAAAGTAAAATAGTTTCAGCTAATTGTTTTTCGGCAGAAGAGTTTTTTTCTTTTTTATTAGTAGACATATCTTCTTCCGCATTAGAAGTAATTTCATCATTGATAGGAGCTGCATCCTCTTGAGAATACAAAGCTGTGGAAAGAGTAAGTAGTATTAATGTAATAAATAATTTGATTTTCATAAAAATAATCTCCTTATATTATGAAGTATTTGCATATATGGTATAGTAAAATAAATTATGGTCAAGTAAAAACAAGCTATTTTGCTATGAAATTTCAATATTTTATCTATATTATGAGTATTATATATTTTTTTGTATGATAAAATATATAGTTAATAAAAAGAAATGACAATATTAATATAATAGGGTTTTATAATCGAGAGAATTAATATTTATATTTTTAGAAATTAATATCAAATAAATTTATTATTCATCTAAATTTAAATATTTTACGATAATATTTACGTATAAAATATGTTTACTTGGGAGTTTTATTTATTTAATGAAAAAGATAATTTTTATATATATAGTGCTGTTTATTTTTTTGCTAAGTAATATTTCTTGGGGCAAGGTCAATAAATTTTATTTAGGGACTAAGGCTGATTACGAGAGTAGGGATTCTGATATAGTATATGGCAAAAAAAATGCTTCTTATATAATTAAAAAAGATGGCAGATATTCTTTTTTGAATAATGGCAATGATGAAAGCAACTATAAAAAAATACAATTACTTACATATAGTGATGATAAAGATAGTTATGCATATGTTGGTATAAATAAGAATGATGATTATACTATTATTTATAATGGCAAAAAGATAAGGCATTCCATGGATAAAATAACAAAATTATCTTTGGCAAATAATAAAATTATGTATATTGGTGAAAAAAAAAGTGTATATAGTGTATATATAAATAATAAAAAAGTGGCTTCATATGATGAAATAATTGATGGAATAATGCTAAATGATGGCTCATTGCTTATATGTATTAAAGAGAATAATTCATATAAAATTTTATTAAATGATATAGAAATTAAAAATAGCTGTATCCCTGTAATGTTTTATCGGCATAAAAATTCTGTTGTTATTTTGTATTCCGAAAGTGAATCTGCTAATAATAAAAGTATATCTATTGTAAGTGACTATAAAAAATTAAAATCTTGGGATATACAAACATTTGATGACTTTAATAGAATTGGTAAAATGTACTTTTCTGAGAATGGGAAGAGTTTTGTGATACAAGCATATAAAACATCGGGCTCTACTTCGACTATAATTGCCAATGGAAAAATATATGATGATATAACAAAAATTAATGATGTTATATTTTCAGCAAATGGGCTTAGATATTTAATTAATGTAAAAAAAAGTGATGGTCATTATGTGATAGGTGACAATGATGAATTTGGGCCCTATAGTAATGCTATAGTTGATATGGCATTTAGTGCGGATAGTTTGGTATGGGGATTCTTAGGTAGTGCGGGTTCACGTACGGCTATTGTTATTGATGGCGAGGGATATAAAGCCTACTATTATGCTGATGATCTTAGTCTGTCAAAGAATGGTAAAAAATGGCTATTAAATGCCTCTCATGATAAGAGTAAATATTTTATAGATTTTAATGCCCTTCAAACAAGCAAAAAATATGATAGGATATATAGCCTTGATATGTCTGATTCGGGCAAGCGTGTTGGTTTTGTTTTTAAAGATGGCAATGATATAAATATTAGTATAGATGATAAAATTATAAAATATAAGGGTAGCAAAAAATATCCATTTATAGCTATAACTGATAAAAGCTATATTGCAACATCAGAGGATGAAGGCAAATATACAGTTATATTCAATAATGCTAGTAATGGTAGCTATGATAAATTTTATGTTTCCCCAACGTATATAGAAGAAACTTTTCTAGCATCTTGGATAGCATTAGAAGGTGATGAAGTGTATTTGTATGAAGCAATATTAAAATAATAATATTATCTTATACTATATTTACAGCCGCAATATTTTTGTCTGTATAGATTATGCTCTTTAGATATTTTTGTAGTTTTTAAAAAGCCATCATTTTTTTTAAAGTTGAAACATATAAACTCTATATCATTAAATTTGTTTTCGAGGCTTTTGCCAATGCTATTTATGGTATCTGTATTTTTATGAGGGCTTATAGACATGACAGTTGCAACATAATTTCCTTTTATTTTTTTGGCATATTCAAATGTTTTATGTAGTCGCAGTTCAAAGCACTTTTCACATCGCTTGCCTTTTTCGGGTTCACTTTCAAAGCCCTCTATAGCATTTTCCCATTTGCTAGAATTGTCATCTTCTTCAATAACAAGATGAATATTCTTCTCTTTGGCAAACCTTAATAACTCATCTCTTCTAATTATATATTCTTCTTTTGGATGTATATTTGGATTATAAAAGTAATAGATTATATTTGGTATTTGGTCTATCTCAAGATTAATATCATAAAATATTTTCATCTCATCAAATAGCATTATTGGTAAAGAAGAGCAGGGGGCACAGCATGTATGAATTACAAGTGTTTTATCAGACATCTATATCATAAAACCTTTTCATCATGTTTTTTCTATATTCTATAAATAAGTCCTCTTCGATAGATTTTCTTATATCAGTCATGAGCCTTTGCATAAAACGCACATTATGAATACTCATAAGTATAGAAAATAATATTTCTTTTGCCTTGTCAAGATGATGTAGATAGGCTTTTGAAAAATTTTGGCATGTATAACAATCGCAGCCCTCTTCAATTCTACTTTCATCTGTCTTATGCTTGCTATTGCGTATACGTACAGTACCCGCCATAGTAAATGCCTCGCCATTTCTAGCATTACGCGTGGGCATAACACAATCAAACATATCGATACCTTCCATAACAGCATTAAGTATATCACGTACTTCGCCAACGCCCATTAAATAGCGAGCCTTATTTGTTGGCATATGTTCCATAACATTAGACAATATATCATGCATCTGTGTATCACTTTCTCCGACAGAAAGCCCACCTATCGAATAGAAAGGAAAATCCATATCTACCAATGTTTTGGCACAATATTCTCTAAGGTCATCAAACATAGCACCTTGAACAATGCCACCGAGATATTGATGTTCTGAGTTTTCATTGCTGTCATGGTATTCTTTACATTCTTTCGCCCATTTTATAGTCCTATCCATAGCCTCTTTACTATATTGATATGTTGCATCATGCGTAACACATTCATCAAAACACATAATTAAATCCGCCCCTATGATATGCTGTGCTTCAATAACCATTTTTGGTGTAAAGAATAATTTTTGCCCATCTATATGCGAGTTAAACATAACTCCCTTATCAGTAATCTTTCTAAGCTTAGCAAGTGAGAAAACTTGAAAGCCCCCACTATCTGTAAGCATAGCATTATTCCATGCGGAGAATTTTTTAACACCACCAATTTGTTTCAACACTTCAAGCCCCGGGCGTAATATCAAATGATATGTATTTGCAAGTATTAATTTGCTTTGAGTTTCTTCTACCATAGTCGGTGTCATAGCCTTCACCGTAGCCTTTGTACCAACGGGCATAAATACAGGTGTCGCAACATCTATCCCATTTATATGTAGAGTGCCAAGCCTTGCTTTCGATTGACTTGATGTTTTATGTAAATTGAACTTTAATGGCATTTTTTATTTTCCTAAAATTATTATGAAAAAATAATATATAGCATAATTTGACAAATTAAAAGCAGTTATACTTGATTTATCTTTTATGATTTTAGAAAAACTTAAATGCAAACTATAATTTTATGAAGAAGCTATAGTTTGTAGTTATAAGCATAGCATAGTTAAAGTAAGTAAACTACTAGCATGAGTATTGACTTTTTGTTAAATACAGTTATTATAAACTTCACTTTCGTTAATTAACGGGGATGTAGCTCAGTTTGGGAGAGCATCACGCTGGCAGCGTGAGGGTCGTGGGTTCGATCCCCATCATCTCCAATTTCTTGGATATAATTGTCTATGCTTAACAAAAGAGCTATTATTATTGTACATAAAGGTTATAGCAAATACCTTTACTATTCAATAGTATCTTCTAAAAGAACAAATCCCGATTCTACAATTTTTCTAGTTGGTGATAAGCCTTATAAAAAATTAAGAAATTATTGTACATTTGTAAATCTAAAAGAAGTTCAAGATGAACAGTCTATATCATTTGAAAAAAATTATATCCATCTAGGTACATCAAACCACAATTTTGAAATGTTTTGTATTACAAGGTGGTTTATATACAGAAATGTTATGAAAAAATATAATTTGGAAAAGTCTTTTTGCATGGACAGTGACATACTACTTTTTTCAGATATTGATGAGGCATGTAAGCCATTTGATAAATATGGAATGTCATTGATGCTCACCTATGGGCAGACAATGAGCATTAATAATAGAGCAATACTAGATCAATTTTGCGATTATATTTTGAATTTTTATACAGATGAAAATCAATTAAATAAATTAAAAGATATGTATTATAATACGGACAGACCATCTTGGGGAGTGGCGGGGACTATATCTGATATGACTTTGTCAAATATGTTTTTTTATAATTATAAAAATAAGAGTGCTATTGGCGATATTTCTACGGTAATAAATGATAGTGTATTTGATTATACTATTACTACTACAGTATTTTTGAATATAATTTTTGATGGATATGAGGTTATAGAAAATTTAAATTATGATAGTATAATTAAATCTAGATATATTGTAAAAGATATATTTTTTGATAATGGACATGCTTATTGTACATATAGAAATAATGATGGCACAGTCGTTTCAAATATGCGTTTTCATAGCCTTCATTTTGTTGTGTGGACTAAGGCATTAATGAAATATGCTTTTCATTATAAAAAAATAAAATTACATCCTATAAGAATAAATATAATGCGTGAATATAAAGTATTTAAAATAAAACTTAAAAAAATAATAAACAAAATCATATAATTATTATTAAATATTATTGTAATCGAAAATGTTCATTATCCGATAATTAAATCTATATAAAACATAAAGGTTGATATATTTAAATGGCTATTGCATTTTTTGATTTAGACAAAACTATTATAAAAAGAGATTCTATTTTCCCGTTTTTGCTATTTTTTACAAAAAAAAGAGTACATAAATATCCATATTTGATTTTTATTGGGTTCTGTTCCTTGCTTTATAAACTCCATTTTATAAAAAATCAAAAGATGAAAGAAATAGTATCAGGTATATTCAAAAATGAAACAGTTACTAGCCTTGATATAGTGTCTAAAGAATTTGTGGATATATATGTGAAGGGGCTATATTATAAAGATGCCCTTCTTGAAATAGAAAATCATAAAAAAAACAATGTTAAACTTATAATGGTTACAGCTAGCTATATTTTCTATGCAAAATATATAGCAGAGCATTTGGGTTTTGATATATGTGTGGGCTCTGAGCTTTGGCGTCATAAAGATACATATACTGGTAAACTATATGGTAAGAATTGCTACAATATAGAAAAAAAATATAGGCTTTGGATATTAGACTATAGAGAACTTACAGATGCTGATAGTTATGCCTATACAGATTCTATAACAGACTTACCTTTACTTGCTTTTGCTACTAAAAAAATATGCGTTAATCCTGACAAGAAGCTTGCAGAATATGCTTTGAAAAATGATGGCTATGCAGTAGTCAATTGGAATTAAGAAATATATGTTAGATTCTAGTAACGATGATTTTATAAATAAATCTAAGGCATTCATAAACAAATATCCAAAAAATATAAATGGATATATAAGCCTATCGGACACATATGAAAATATGGATAGACATGATGATGCTATAAAAATTATATTAGATGGTATAAAGGAGAATGCCAATAATACTGTATTATTAGATAGATATACAATATTACTTATTCATAAAGAAGATATATATAATGCAAAAGATATTACTAATAGTATTATAGCCTATGGCAATCCCAGTGCGATAACATATGGAAATATTGGCATAATTTATACGATAGAGGGCGATAATGACAATGCTATAAAGTATTATAAAAAATCGCTTGAATTAGAGCATGATAATGTAGTAACACTTGTAAATCTTGCCATGCTTTATAATCGCATGCATCAATATCAAATTTCTTTGTCTATATTTAAAGAGGCAAAAAAAATTGAAAATAGCGAGAATATAAAAGAGCATATAAATCTTTTGGAAAAAAAGTTAGATTCTTCAAAGTTTGATGTTGCAAGATTAATAGAGCTACCAATAAATCCAAAAACTTTTCATATACTTGTGCCAGAAAATTTTGATGCTAAGATAGAAGATGCTGTTATAAAAATAAGTAGCAAAGATAATAGAATTGTAATAATAGTAAGCCATGAAAAAAATACTTCAACAGATGATGAGATAAATAAAACATTTGATGATTTTAAAAAATATAGCAGCAATGTATATGCAATTATAAGGCCATTTAAAATAGTAGATAGAGATAATTATAAAGATAGATTTGCTTCGATGATGTTTACAGAGCTGCAAGATAATAAAAAACTAGAAAACTTTTATGCTCTATCTATGGCGACTAATAAAAACAATACATTATTTGTAAGCATATCTTCAAATGTTCAGATAAGCGAGAAGTTAATTAATTTTTCAAAAAATATTATAGATACTATTTGTTTTTTATAGTAATAATTATATTATAAAAATGATGAAAACAATAAAAAATCGTACAGTGTTTTGCTCTGACAATTTTGATATAATAAAAAATATAGCAGACGATTCTATAGATTTAATATACCTTGACCCACCATTTAATAAAAATAAAAATTTCAAAACAAAAAATTATGATTATGGCTTCGTTGATAAATGGAGTAGTGAAGACATCGATATTTCTCATATTGAATATATAAAAAAAAATCATCCAATGCTATATAACTTATTAGATATTCTAAATGTTATCACAGTAAATAAATATTATATAATGTACCTGTCTATAAGATTAATTGAAATGGAGCGTATACTAAAAGATAGCGGTAGTATTTATATTCATACAGAGCCTAGTGTAAATCATTATATAAAAATAGTCATGGATATAATATTTGGAGAAAAAAATTTTATTAATGAAATAGTATGGTGCTATAAATCGGGTGGGGCGAGTAAAAAAAGATTTGCCAAAAAACATGATAATATACTTTTATATTCTAAAAGCGATAATTATTATTTTAATGCGATAAAGGAAAAATCATATCATGGTATCAATTATAATACTGGAAATAAAAATGTAATTTTATATGATGATAATGATAGTCTTGGAAAGTATAGCCTTGTAAATACAAAAGATTGGTGGGATATACCCATGATGGCGACATCTTCAAAAAATCGTATAGGCTATCCAACACAAAAGCCTATAGAATTATTGAAAAAAATAATAATGTCATCTAGTAAAGAGAATGATATAGTCCTCGACCCATTTGCAGGGAGTGGTACAACAGCCATTGCCTCGGAGTTATTATCACGTAAATGGCTAGTTATCGATAAGTCGGATAAAACATTAGATATAATAAAAAGCATGATAGAAAAAGAGCCGCTTATTTCAAATGATATTATCGAAAAAATAACATATTTAAATAGTCATTAAAATTTTAGTAAATATTAATGAGGCGACACATCTGTATTTGTAAGTTTTCTAACCCACTTTTTTCTTCTTAGAAGACATGTACCTATAGCTAGTTTTACAAAATCAGTAATCTTTGATATGCCAAATATTAAAGGGGCTGACACACCTGTATAATATGTAATATATGCTGCAAGTGGGGCGAATAAAATAAGGCTTACAGGTATATCAACTATAACACCAAATAAAGCATCGCCACCAGACCTAGATATAGCAAATTGACTATTTAATAAAGCCCAAAAAGGCATATAAAGTGATATTATAAATATAAGTTTTTGTGCAATATAATGTGCATCTGGCGTGAGGTTTGTGTATATTATTGGTATTGCAAATATTGACAGCATTTCAAATACAGCAATAACTATTCCTGCTATAAAAGCTCCGCTCATTAACCATTTACCTCTAACTTGAGCCTCATCCAAATGTCCCGCTCCGAGCCTATTCCCAACTAATACAGCGGCAGCTGTTTGAATACCCGCAAATAGCAAATAGAATATATTGACGATGGCAAAGCCCGCTCCCATCCCAGCAACAGTTTCAGCTCCACCACGACTATTATATAAAGATGTGACAAACATCTCTGATAGTCCCCAACTTATTTCAGATAAAAATATTAAGCTCGACTTTCTTATTGTCTCAATAAACATTCTAATATTTATTTTGTATAATCGCCTAAAACCTACATAGAATTCTTCTTGTTTTAGTTTCGCATATATGATAAAAGCTATAGCCTCAAAAGCACGTGCGGCAACAGTGGCAATAGCAGCCCCTTCGACTTCGAGTCTTGGTGCACCTAAATTTCCGTATATTAAAAGCCAGTTTAAACATGTATTTATTAAAGCGGCAATTACAGATATGATTAGCGGGACAACAGGTTTACCTATTTCTCTAAATGATGTTCCAATTGAAAATGAGAATGGCATAAATACACAGGTAAATGCTATTACACGCATATAACGAGAACCATGTTCTACTATTTCCGTTTGGGCTTCATTGCCATGTGTCATTAAATTTATAAGAAAATCTGGGGCAACTAGAAGTACAGTCATATATGTTAAGCCAACAAGAAATGAAAGTATTATCTTAAAACGATATGCTTGCCTCATTCCCTTGGCATCATTAGCCCCTTTATATTGAGCTAAATATATACCGCCTGCACTCATAAGTGTCATTAAAAAAACTATGAATAAAAAATTTATTTGATTAGATACATTGACCGCAGCCATCCTAGAATCGCCCAAGCCAGAGACCATGAAATTATCAATAAGTGATACAAGTGCTGTTATAAATTGTTGCAGCATAACAGGTAATGCTATTGCTATTGCCTGTTTATAAAATTGCCAATGTCCAAATAAAGGAGTCTTTTCCACCTTGTCAAACCTCTAATATAAAAATATACATTACACTTGTTTTGATACGACTGTAAAAGTATTCTCGCTATTCTATACAGTTAAAAAATTAAGACAAGATGTTTTTACTTAAAAAATAAAAATATTACGTATTTATTTTCTTATTAAACCGACAATTTTTTATAGAATTAATATGATAATTTTAAGTGAGAAAATAATAAATTACTATGTATATAAAAAATATTTCTTTTGCACAAATTGATATTATACATGAAGATAAATCAAAAAATCTTGACAAAATATCTTCTATAATAGATGAAGTAAGTACAGATATAATTGTTTTTCCAGAACTTTGTAATATTGGCTATTTATTCGATAGTAAGAAAAAGTTATATGCATTAGCAGAAGACATACAAAATGGAGATACTACAAAATTATTATTAGACTTGTCTTTGAAGAAGAATATATCAATAATTGCGGGTATTGCTGAAAAAGATAATGGAAATATATATAATAGCGCCGTTATTGTTAGTAATGGAAAATATATTGGTCGCTATAGAAAAGTACATCTTAGTGATTATGAGAAAACATTATTTAGCAGAGGCTTGGTCGATGATACAAATATATTTGACTTGGGTGATACAAAAATTGCTTTGCAAATATGTTTTGATATATGGTTTAATGAAATTTCGAGAAAACAAATATTAGATGGTGCTGATATTATTTTTGTACTTGCAAACTTTGGTAGCGACACTACGACAAAAATTGCCAAAGTAAGGGCAGTAGAAAATCTCACACCAATTGTTTTATGCAATAGGGTGGGTAAAGAAAAATCAAATAATATCCATGCTAGTTTTTTAGGCAATAGCTTTATTATT